>CAIWGR010000179.1 GCA_903912275.1 uncultured delta proteobacterium | reverse complement strand
CCATCATGGCTACGCGCAATTCCAACCAGCCGCCTGCAGAGAACGACCCTCTGCTTGCAGACGCCTTCTTTCAGCGCCCTTCGATGAGCGCACCGCAACTCCCCGACCCGGGCGAGCGGCCGGCCGCACCCGCTGTTGCCGCTGCCCTCGGTGTTCCGCCTGCGCCGCCGTCATCTGGCAACAGGGCTGCGTTCGGCGTTCCTTCCGCCCTGCCATCCTCAGGCAACACCTCGGCGATCCCGGCGCCGCTGCCCGGCATGTCGAGCCCCGGGCTTTCGACCTTTGCAGCACCTCGTCCACCGCAACCCGCCAACGCGACCGTTCAGGGATTTGCCTTCCCTGAGCCCCCCTCGTCTTCGCGCGCCTCCGCCGCCTCCGAGCCCGTCTCTCCGCCGCCCGCGACGTCGACAGCCCTCCACACGGGCGCCTCGCTTGGCATTGCCCCGCCACCAGTCGCGGCTTCGGGGCTGCAGTCCGAGGGCAAGCCGGCAGCGGCGGTAGCTGACTTTGACGACGCCCCGACCCGCATTGTTGGCGCACCTTTTACGCCAACGCCGAAGTCGGCGCCTCGCTTGCCGGCTGTCGCGCCATCTTCCGCGCCTGCTGCGCCGGCGCTTCCGCCGCCGCCGGCCTCGCTCTTTGGCGACAACGACGCAAAGACCAACGTCTGGCAGGGCGGTGCGGCTGCCAAACAGGGCTCGCCGAGTCACGGCGCGGGCGTGGCGACCCTGCAGCCTGCCAAGACCCTGACCGATGCGCCGCGTGCGGTGCTCGTCCATTCCCAGCCGGCGGAGCCCAGCCAGCGGGGCCTCGTCCTGGGACTTGCGCTTGCGCTCTCCGCGGCGCTGCTCCTGCTCATCTTCTTGGGCATCAAGTCGGCAGCCCCCAAGGCGCCGCAGCTGCCCTCTGAGCCGCCCTCGTCCATGGTGGCGGCAGCGCCCACAGGTGGCGTCGCCGCAGCCATCTTCACACAACCCGAGGGCGCCACGGTGGCCGTCGACGGCCAGCCAGTCGGTGTGACGCCGCTCACGCTTCCGAACCTGCAGTTGGGACAGGCCTACAAAGTCTCCATCTCGCTCGCCGGCCATCAGACGCTCAACGACACCATCGTGGTCAAGGACGGCCAGCCGATCCAGCGCATGCTCACCCTCGTGCCGGCCGTGGGGAGTCTCACCGTGCTCTCCACCCCGCCGGGTGCAGCAATCTCGATCGACGGCGTCATGCGCGGGCTCGCTCCCGTGACCATTGATGGGATTGACAGCTCTCGAACCCACCCCGTGACTGCGACTTTGGGCGGATACCAGTCCGCGACCGTTGCAGCCGCATGGGGGCAGGGCGAGTCCAAGAGCAAGACCATCTCTCTGCCGCTCGCACCCCTCTCCAAGGCCGTTGCGCCCAAGGTGACCGAAGCTCCCAAGCCGGCCACCGCTGGCGTCTTCGGCTCGCCCATCATCCCCGCAACGGCCACCAAGAAGCCGGCGACCGCTCCGCCCGCAGCATTGCGCCCGGCAGCGCCTCCGGCGCCTCCCGCCGCAGCCAAGCGTCCCGCCCCTGTGGCTGCTCCGGTCGTCCCCCAGCGCCAGCGTCCCTCTGCGCCTGCGACCGCCCCCGTGGCACCGGTCCGCGAACGCCCCTCCGCTCCCAAGGCGCCCCCTGTATCGCTCAGCGGCAGCCTTACGGTCCGTGCCATCCCCTACGGTCAGGTCTGGGTTGACGGCCGGATGGTCGCCTCGGAGACGCCGCTCAGCGCGCTGCCACTCCCCCCGGGAGACCATCGCGTCAAGGTCTACTTCGTCGAACCCCGCGCCTACTCCGAGGAGCGTGTCGTCCGCATTGAGGCCGGCCAGTCGGCCAACGCCAACTTCCGGTTCAAGCCCTAGAGTTCGGGTAGCTGCCCGTCGAAGTGCATCATCGGCGCCGCACTTCGCGCCGAGAGCAGCGGCCGCGCCAGCCGTAGCAGGCGGCCCAGCCCAAGCGCGTCGATGACTGCGTCGGCAAGCGGTGGAGTCGTCGCGCTCGTTGCCGCTGCAGCGATGCCGAGACCGGCGCTCAACGACAGGCCCTGCGAACTGTCCGGAAGGTGGCGCAGCGGCGTGGTCGCACCATCGAGACCCAGCTGCGCGAGGAGCGCCTGCCGCGCACCTTCAAAGCCGGTGAGCGCGTCCACCAACCCCAACTCCAGCGCCCGACGGCCAGCGTAGATTCGCCCCCCCGCGAGCGCCTCCACCGTCTCTCGCGGGAGCCCGCGCGAGGTTGCGACCAACCCAAGAAAGCGGTTGTAGGTTGCATCGACGCTGCGCTGAACTGCCGCCCGCTCCTCGACGGACCAGGTGTGCGGACCGAGCAAATCGGTGCTTCCTCCACGCTCGGTGCGGACAGGATGCACGCCGAGATGTCCGAAGAGGCCGTCTGCCGAAAAGGTCCCTGCGTAGACTCCGATGCTGCCCGTCAGTGTGTTGGGCAGCGCATAGATGGGAACCCCAAGGCTCGCCACGTAGTAGCCCCCGGAGGCAGCGACGGACCCCATGCTGACGACGACGGGCTTCGCGGCCACCAGCGCCTTGAGTGCATGCGCCATCTCGTCACTCGCCCAGGCCGAACCGCCGGGGCTGTCGATGCGGATGATGACGCCGGCGACGCTCGCGTCGGTGCGGAGCGCATCGGCGGCTGCCACGACCGTCGCGGTGCTGACAGCGCGATCTCCGCCGATGAGGTCGTAGGCAGAGGTGGCATCCACGATCTCGCCTTCGATGTGGAGGACGCCGATTGCCGGCTCTTCCATCCAGCGGTGGGCGCGCTCTTCCCGCCAGGGAGCGCTCTCGGTCCAGCGAAGCGTTCGCGCGAAGGTCGTCTTGTAGCTCGCAGCGACCTCGTCGTTGTAGCCGATCTCGTTCACAATCGCGGCCTGCTTGAGGTCATCCGCCGTTACGGGTGCTGCGGCAGCGAGCGCGCGCCAACGCGCGACGAGCGTTGCGTCACCGTGGCCGATTCCCTCCACGAGCTCCGCAGAGACGCTGTCCAGGTAGGCCTCGTACTGTGCCCGCGCCTCGTCGGAGGGCCCGTTTTGAAGGTAGGTCTCTGGGCCCGACTTGTGCGGTCCGGTTCGAACGAACTGTGCTTCGATGCCCGCCTTCTCCAGCAGCTCTGCGAGGTAGTAGGAGGTCCCGCCCACACCCGTTTTCATGATCTGGACGGTCGGTGAAGCGACCACCCAGTCGGCTGCGCCCGCCAGGTAGAGATCGATGAGGTTGGCAGACTCCAGGTAGGCAATCACCTGCTTTCCCGAGCTTCGAAGTTCGGAGAGCGCCTGACGGAGCTCCGCAGCCTGCGCGATGCCTCCCGAGCAACCGTCTAGCTCAAGATATATGCCGGATGCGCGAGCGTCGACCGCGGCTCTCCGAACATCCTCAAGCAGGTCGGCAAACTCGCGACCTCCGGTCGAGAAGAGCCCGGCGCCGCGCCGCTCGTCGAGTGGCCCGCTCAGTCTCACAAAGACAAGCTTCGGAGCACCGAAGTCGGCCTCCGGCGCGCTCTTCGACGCAAGCGTCAGACGTTCAAACAGGCCGGCGCCACCGGCGTCGCCACCCGCCCCCACCCCAATCTCGGCACCATCCAACGCATACTCCGTGAAGAGCCCGCCTCCGGCTGCACCCTTGTCATCAAGCCGGCCGGTGAGCCGAACCGAGAATGCGCCGAACCGTCGCTCCAGGCCCAGTTCGGTCGCCGCAAAGCCCCCACCCCCATCGAGTTCGAGCGCAGTCTCGGCGCCCCAGACTCCGCCGGGGTCGCGCACTGCGAGGCCAACGCGCTGGTCTGCGCTTGCAGCCGCGCCATCGGTGGCGCTGCGTCCCACATTGTAGCCAACCGAAAGCCACGAAGCAGGCCGAAGCCCCAATCCTGCGTCGATGCGGGTCGACGCCTGCTCCTGCTTGGTCGCCCAAAGCGGCAGGCCGCTGCGCTGGGCACTGACACCGAGCGAGAGCCACTCCATGGCAACGCCAAGTCCATATCCCGACCACCAGCGCTCTTTCAGGTCCTGCCGCAGCAGCAGGCCGCCGGCGAAGCCATCGCTGCCGCCTGCAAGGCGCAGGTCCCATGACTGGGCAGGGCTCTGTGGGTCGAGCTGGGTGGCGAGGCCGGCCGATAACTCCGCGCCCTGATAGTAGCCCAGCGCGCCGGGCTGCAGCGTGAGGGTAGAACTATCGCTGTCGAGCATCCGAAGCCGGCCGGAGTCGGGTTCCGCGGCGCTCGCGACAGGGCTGGCGATCAGGGCGGCGAGCAGGGCCGCGAAGGGGAGTCGGAGCGAGGAGAGTGAGAACACGAGGACTCCAAAAACGAAACGCGGCGACCGAGGCCGCCGCACGATTCAATCGGGGAAGGGCGCCACGCGGAGCCCTCTCTGCCTAGCGGAGCTCTTCTGCCATGACAGCGGTCGCGGTGCGGAGCAGGTTTTCCCACTGCGCCTGCGGGTAGGAGGCTGTCAGCGTGACATCGCTGCCCGCGGCGGTCGCCTTCATGCTCTGGAACATGGTGTTGAGACCCAGGGCCGCCATCTCCTTGGAGGCGGCGCTGTCCGAGAACTGCTTCGTGAGGTCAGCTGCCTTCGCGGTGGCAGAGCCGGCGTTGTCGAGGGTGGCAATCGCGTTCAGGGCAAGACCTGCAGTTACGTCAAAGGTACCGCGCATGCTGCGGAAGCTCTTGAGCTCAGGGCGACGGGCCTGAAGGCGGGTCGAGACCGAGGCTGCAAACCAGATCTCCTGATTGCGGTCCACGCGGCTGATGGAGCTCGAGAGGGCGCTGATGTTCGAACCCGGGGCGCCGGTCACAGCGGCCGCGCCCTTCACCGAAGCAACAAGCGACGCCTTGGCGCCAACAAGAAGCGTGGTGTCGTTGGCGAAGGTCGCCGCCTCGCGGTCACCGGCAACCCAGCAGGTCACGCCGTCGATGACCTCCTTCTTGATCTCCTTCTGGAGTGCGAACTCGCTCTCCATCTTCTTGCGGTCGAAGCGGCCCTCCATCGCAACGAAGAGCTGCGGGTCGTTCTCGTTCGCATCGATGTTGGTGAGCAGCACCGTGTCGAAGCTGTTGAGGTCCGGGAAGCCGAGCTTCTTGATGGTGGCGTTGTACTTGGGCGTGCCCTTGAAGGCGTTGAGCGCGATGGCGTAGCCGCGGGTCGCACGAAGCGTTGCGGTGTTCACATTCACGACGAGGCGCGTGCCACTGGGAACATACTTGAGCAGCGCCTCGCCGTTGCCCGCCCAAGCAGGCGCCGCGCCGATGCAGAGAAGAAGAACCACCAGGAGACGGGAAAGCAGGGAACGGTTCATGAACGCACTCGGGAGTCGAGGGAGTAGGAATGCAAGCGGCCTTGCACGGCGCTGGTGACGACCCTTCGGAGCCGTTATTCAACACAGTGTGCAATTGCGCGAAACGAAGATAACTACCCGCCTTTGACCCAGTGTTCAAGTAAGCAGGAGCCTGCAATGCGAATCGCGATCTCAACGGGCGGCGGAGACTGCCCAGGACTCAACGCCGTCATCCGTGGAGCCGTCCGCACCGCCGTCGCCAAGTATGGATGGTCTGTCTTCGGCATCGAGGATGGACTTCAAGGGCTCCTTCGACCGGAGCCGCTCCGGCCCCTCACGCCCGCATCGGTGCGCGGCATTCTTCCTCGCGGAGGCACCATCCTAGGCACCACCAACCGGGGCAACCCCTTCGGCGTCGCCAGCGGGGAACTCGGACAGGAAGACATCCCGGGGAAGATGATCCAGCGACTGGAAGCGGAAGGAATCGATGCCGTCATCTTTGTCGGCGGCGACGGAACGCAGACCATCGCGCAGCGTTTCCGGGAGCGGGGCCTCAAGGTCATTGGCGTCCCCAAGACCATCGACAACGACCTCGATGCGACCGACTACACCTTCGGGTTCGATACCGCAGTCGGCATTGCTATGGAGGCCGTCGATCGGCTCCACACCACGGCGGAGAGCCACGACCGCGTCATGGTGTTGGAGGTGATGGGGAGGCACGCCGGCTGGATCGCGCTCCACGCCGGTATCTCCGGCGGCGCGCATGTCATCTTGCTCCCCGAAATTCCCTATTCGTTCGATGCCGTGCTTGCGAAGATCCGCGAGCGGCAGCGCAACGGACTCTCCTTCTCGGTCGTCGTGGTCTCCGAAGGCGCCTACCCAGCTGGTGAGGCGCCCTCCTTCCGTTCGCATCCCGGGAAGAGCACCAACGCTCGTCTCGGCGGCGCAGCCGAACAGCTGGTGGAGCGGATCGAGCGGGAGACGGACTTTGAGGCCCGCGCGACGGTGCTGGGTCACATCCAGCGCGGAGGCTCGCCCTCCCACTTCGACCGGCTCCTTGGCACCCGCTTCGGATACCACGCCGTGGAGCTGGCTGCGGCCCAAAAGTTCGGCCGCATGGTCTGCCTGCGCGGGACGGAGATTGGCGACGTCGACCTGCTCGATGCGATGGGGCAGAACAAGCAGGTCGATCCGCACGGCCAGATCTGCAGCGCCGCGCGGGCGATCGGCATCTGCTTGGGCGACTGAATCCGAGCTAGGCGGCGGCCTTGACCCGGGCCTGGGTGGCAACCCGGTTCCGGCCAGCCCGCTTGGCGTCGTAGAGCGCAGCGTCTGCTGCCTCGATGAAGGCCAGCAGCGTGTCGGTACCCGGCTGAAGCGAGGCGACACCAAGCGAGATGGTGGCGCGGAACTGGGTCTGGTCGGCGGTGAACTCCAGCGCGGCGACGGCCTGCCGCAGCCGCTCTGCCGTCGCGACAGCCTGGGCCTGGTCGGTCTCTTCGAGGAGGATGGCGAACTCCTCGCCGCCATAGCGGGCGCCGAGGTCGATGCGACGGAGGCAGGCACGGATGGTAACCGCGGCGGAGCGTATGACATCGTCTCCGACGGCGTGACCGTACGTGTCGTTGATGCGCTTGAAGTGGTCGATGTCGCACATGATGAGCGACATGGGCCGGTCGGTCCGGCGGGCACGCTCGAAGGCCTCTGCGCCCCGCTCCTTGAAGGTGCGGTGGTTGAGGAGGCCGGTCATGCCATCGGTGGTCGCGCGGTGTACCATCTGTGCGTAAGCGAGAGCGTTGGAGAGCGCGGCAGAGACGTAGGTGATGACCGCGCGGAGCCTGTCGCGGGTGGCCACATCGAAGGCCTCCGCGGTGCCGCTGGCGACGGTGCAGGTGCCAATCGGGCGGTGGCCAATCTCGAGCGGAAAAATGAGAATGCTCTCGGCGCGTGGCATCATGTAGTCGCGCCCGAAGACGGGCGTGTCGCTGTTCTCGAGGCGTCCGCTGTAGGGCAGAATGTGGCGACGCCGAAGCGCGAGCGGCGCCAGGCTGCCGTCGTCGGCGAACTCGTGGTCCACCAGGCCGACGGCGTCAGGACCGGTCGCGCGCAGCACGACGTGCCGCGCTGCGTCCTCGTCGAAACGGGTGATAACGAAGCTCTCTACCGGCGCGATCCGCTTGATGAGGCGCTCTGCAATCGTGCAGACCTCATCGGTGGTCAGCGCGCTGTTGAGGGCGTCGGCAGCCTCGTAGAGGAGCGTTGCCTCGCGTCGCGACCGTGCGGCGTCAACGAGCAGCCGCTCAGTATGCATCGTGCTGACCAGGTTTGTCGACGCAGCCTTGAGCGCGTGAAGGTCGATGTCGTCGAAGGCCGCCAGCGTTGCAGCGCGGTCGGCGACGAGGAAGCCGACGAGCATGCCCTCTTCGTAGATGCCGCAACCGGCGATGTGGGAGCGGTCAGGCGTCGAGGTGTACCAGGGCAGTTCGAGCTCTTCGCCGCTCCGGTCGCATAGCAGCAGGCCGGCAGGTTGCTGTTGAAGCACCGCTAGAATGCCTTCGCGGTCGCCGAAGGGACCGTGCGCCAACCCCTTCTCGGAGGTCTCTGCTGCGCGGACCGAGGCAGAGCGATCGCGGGAGTCGAGCCAGATAACGACGACCGTGCGCCCGCGCAGCGCTGCGCGAAGAACCGAGAGGCTTCGGTCTACCGACTCGCGCACCATCCGGCTCGCATCGCGCATGAGGCGGCCATCGTCGTCTTCCATGACCGAGGCCGTTGAGCGCGAGGCCTTCACCCAGCCCCGTTCGCGGTTGGGTGCGGTGCGAGGTGCGGTGCCCGTGCCCTGAATCGCTCGATATCTGGCGGCAAGCAGCAGGCCTCCTGCGGCAGCCAGAAGCGCGCTGATCCGGCTCGTCCAGTCTGTGTCGGGCGTGCAGAACAGCATGGCGGCAATCGCGGTGAAGGCGAAGCAGCGAAGGAGTGGCCCTGAGAGCAGGGCACCGGCGAGGCAGAGCGGCCCGACTGCCAGCCAGGGTACGATGGCCGGCTGCACGAGCTCTGCGCCCAGCAATCCGGCTGCGCCCAGCCCTGAGACGATGCCAAGCGCAGCCGCACGCGCAGGCAGCGACCGTTCGCGGCTGGAGGTGCCGCGCTGCGCGAGGGCGACCGCGCAGATGGACAGAAGCAGCGCGACAGCGGCTCCGAGCGGTGACCGCTGCACGAGGAAGTAGAGCGCTCCGAGACCGCCTAGCAGCATGGGGCTCCACCAGCGCAGATCGCGCTCCGTCCAGCGGCCCGGCAGCGTTCTCACCGGGTCGGCTCGGGGAAGAGGAGGACCTGCTCGTCCGCTCGCACGAAGCTGAACTCGGTGCGGGCCCGGTAGGCGATGGCGGCAGGGTCGCCGGAGGCGGCATCAAGCTGGCGGAGCTTGCGGAGGTTGTCCTCCTGCAGCGCGCGCGTCCGCTCGGAGGCAATCGCGATGCGCCGCTCCATCTCTGCGTGGCGCTCACGTCCGGGGTGCTCGTGAACAAATCGTGCCGCGAACAGGACGATGAGCGCGAGGAAGACGGAGATGACGATGCGATGGGTAGTGGGCATAGGCGACCGAATGTTGTTGACGGCGGGAGAGATACCGAATCGCGGAGAGCGAGGTCAATCAAAATTCTCTAAGATCCAAGTGGTTAACTTCCGATCTTGGTAAGTGTTGGAAGGTGCGATCTTTTTCGATCTTTCTCCACAGGTTGGCCCTCTCTTCAGCGCTAGAAAGCCGCCATCCGAGGTGCGAATTTCTTGCGCGGTATTCTTTTGGGGTGCTGGCGAAGAGAGCGAATCGGCCACAGGTCGTTGCAGGAAAGGCTGCCCAGACGGTATGGCAGCCTTCCTTCTTCCGCCGCTCCGGACGCCGATGTCTTCGCCGCTCACAGACCCCTCCGCGCCCCCAGCACCCTCGCCGCAGCAGCGCGCACTCGCAGCCTGGTTTGCAGCCGGTGCCGGCACACCGCCTCCGCTCGACAGGACCCGTTTCACCCTCGACTGGGGGCGGGTTACCGAGGCCGTGAGCCTCTTTGCAGAGACCGACCACGGCAGGCTCTGCCTCGAGGGAATTGGACTTCTCGATGCAGAGGAACTGATCGTCGCACGCTACGAGGAGGTCTCCGAGATGACGCGGCTGCAGGCCCGCGCGCAGGAGCCCTCTCTGGTCGGGCTCGCCCATGTCCACCCCTTGGTCGAGCGGGCCCGGAAGGGGGAGATGCTCGACCCCTTCGAACTCGCCGCCGTCGCCCACGCCATCCGCTGTGCAGAGCGCACACGGCTCGGATTTGCGGGCCTTTCTTCAACGCTCCCCGCACTCTCCCGCTGGGCGCCGCAGCTTGTCAGCCATCCAGAGGTGGCCAAGGCCATCGAGTCCTGTCTCGATGCCGACGGCCAGCTCGCCGACCATGCCTCTCCGGCACTCGGGCCCCTCCGTCGCGACGTGGGTCGGCTCCGCAAGACCATCATCGAGCGGCTCGAACGGATCCTCCGTTCGCCCAAGTATGAGGGCATCCTCCAAGAGGAGTTCTACACCCAGCGCGACAACCGCTTCGTGGTGCCGGTCCGCGCCGGTGAGCGGGGCGACTTCCCCGGCATCGTTCACGGACACTCCGGGTCGGGTGCAACGCTCTTCATCGAGCCGCATGAGGTGGTTGCGCTCAACAATGAACTCCGCGTTGCAGAGTTCGAGGTTGTGCGGGAGGTTCACCGCATCCTGAGCCGCCTGACGTCACGGGTCGCCGAGGTGGCCGACACCATCCAGACTGCCTGCGCGGTGCTCAGCTATCTGGACGGACTCGGCGCCGCGGTCCGCTTCGGACGCAAGATCAGGGCAGAAGTGCCCCTGCTCGCAGGCCGCTCCCAGACACCGCGGCTCCTTCTCAAACAGGCCCGTCATCCCTTGCTCGCGCTCCGCGAGTCACGGGGCGAGATGCGCGTCGTTGCAAATGATATCCACACGTCCGAGCACCACCGCGGCATGGTGATCTCCGGGCCCAACACGGGCGGCAAGACCGTAACGCTCAAGACCGTCGGCCTCTTCGCGCTCATGGTCAAAGCAGGGCT
>CAIWGR010000178.1 GCA_903912275.1 uncultured delta proteobacterium | reverse complement strand
CAGATACCGCTGCAGATACCGCTGCAGACACGGGTGACGCCTCGGGCGGCCCCCGTTTCATCCCAGGCACGATGCGGCTTCCCGCCTACCAGACTTGCAGGACCTTGAGCGACTGCTACGCCAACAACGGCGGCTGTCTGAAGACTGTCACGCTGAACCGGGCCGAGACCTTCGCAGGTGGGACGCGGACTGCGGTCCCCATTCAAGAGGTGCCGGGGTTTGAGGCGGTTCCAGCTGGCTCAGGCGTCTGCTCCTACGATTGCACGCAGAGTGCAGAAGCCTGCCCGACCCGCTTTCAGATTGGCGCCAACAGCGACCCTGCGCCCTGGACCTGCCAAGTTGTCTACGCCTCTGACTCCCCCTACCAGCGGCCCGACGGCGCTGCGCTGCCGCTTGCACAGCTCCCGCTTGGTTCGGAACTCGCAGCGGGCGTGCCATTTGCTGCCATCTGCCGTCCCCCCTTTGAGCGTACCGAAACAACATCCCCCGACTTCTGTGGCACCTGCTCCGCCGCAGACGGCCAGGAGTGTCTCGCGGGCTCTGTCTGCCTCTCCGACCATGCCGTAGGCGTAGATGCCGCGGGCGCGGATAGTGGACACTGCATGCTCCCCTGCGGCAGCGCGTCCGACTGCCAGTTCGGGTTTACCTGCCGCGCGTTGGCGGCGGATGAGGTGGCTCTCGCGGGTGCCGGTACGGGCAGTTTCTGTATGGCCGAGATGGGAAGCTGCGGCAAGTGCACCGACCGTGACGGCGACGGCCGCGGCGTGGGCGCCTGCGCGGGGAACACCGCATCACAGGTAGACTGCGATGATGCCAACCCACTCTTCTACTACGACAGCAGCGACATGCGTCACGCCTTCCCCGATTTCTGTGGCCCGGATGTGGATGCCAACTGCAATGGCCTGGCTGACCAGGTCGAGCAGGTGGGGGTAGATGCCGACAGCAGTGGCGGTCTCGACTTCGGTCCGGAGCACTGCGGCGCCTGCTTCTCGGTCTGTACTGGCACCCTTGGTTTAGGAGAGGCCCAGGCGCCGGCGCTTTGCAGGCCGGGTGGCACAGCGGACGGATCAGCAGACCGTTGCCGCCCCAACTGCCCGGTCACCCGTGCCGACTGCAATGGCAATGCAGCGGATGGTTGCGAACTGGCTGTGACCGACCGGAGCGCCCTCTACGTGAAGGACTGCGATGGGGATGGCCACGGCGACGCGGCGGGCGTTCCTCAGTTCCGCTGCGATGGTGACGCCCCGCTCGTGATCGATGGCTGCAGCACGGTGCTTGTTTTGGCCGGCAGCGATACTGCCCCCTTCGGCGATGATTGCGACGATGCAGCCTCGGAGACCTACCCGGGCGCCTCGGAACTGTGCGACTTCGTGGACAACGACTGCAACGGGGTCGGCGACGTCGATCAACTCTCGCTCGGTTCCTCCTGCGGCAACTCGGGAGAAGTTGGCATTTGCGGCGACGGCGCGACGCTGGATTGTGACCCCTCGGGGGCTGTGATCTGCGTCGCTGCTACATATGAAATCGAAACCTGCGACGGCCTCGACAACGACTGCGACGGTGACATCGACAACGACCCTCCTGCCGCGGACGGCCCGCTTTCGGGTGCAGGCGGTACTGTTGGCGCCGGCTGCACCGCACCGGGAGCGAAGGGCCTTTGCGCAACCGAGGCACGCTACGAATGCCAGGCGGGCGGGATTGTCTGCATTCCCGGCACGCCGGCCGCAACCGATCTGCCGAACGATGGCATCGACAGCAACTGTGACGGCATCGATGGCGACCTGACGCGCGCGATCTTCGTGCTCCCCGGTGGTTGTGTGACGAGCTGTGACGGCTCGATGGCGCTTCCCCTGAACACCCTCGCAGATGCCTACGACAAGATCGCCGAACGGGCCGCGCAACCTTGGCTGCCGACCATCAATCAGATCTATCTGTCGACAGGCGACCACCTCATGCCGTTCGGCCTCCGCATTACCTCGGCGGATGCCGGACTCTCCATCGTCGGAGGCTACCAGTTCGTGCCGGCAGATGACCCCGATGGCGTCGGCCCGCTGCCGCCCACAACTGCTGCCTACTTCGTTGCTGGGAGCGGGACATCGAATCTTATCTTCAACGGGCAGCCCACCATTGGCGCTCAGTATGACATCTGCGGCCGAGGTCAAAGCCCCTGCCCGAGCGCCGATCCGAACGACTTTGAGGCGGCCATCGCGGCTGTCAATCCGCGCGACGTGCTGCTCAAGCAGCTTGCTATCACCGTGCGCAAGCCGCGTGCTGGCTTCGGTCACATCGCGGGCCTCTCATGCATGAGTTCAGGCGTGGGCGAGAGCTGCCGCGAACTGAAACTTGAGAGCGTGACGATCACGGTGGAGGCGGGTTCTGACGGAACGACGGGTTCCAACGGCGCGAATGGCTCGAACGGAGTGCAGGGCGCGGCGGGCCAGTATGTCTCGTCCGGTTACACCTCGACGCAGATCAATGCATCGGGTGGTTCCGGCGGCAGCTCCAGTTGCGGCGCCGGCGGTGGTGGTGGCGCAACGGCCTTCATTTATGGTGCCTACGACTCTTCGTATTGCGGCGAGAGTTGCGGCTTCTTTGGTTGTTGCGCATGGGCACAACAGGGCCAGTGGCTGCTGTACGGAAACAACGGCGCTGCAGGCTCGGGGTCGCCATCGGGCGTCGGAGGCGCTCGCGGGACATCGTCCGGTGTTACCATCAGCGGTCCGGTCGCCGGCATGCGTACGGCACTGGACGGGCAGATCGGCCGACCTGGGACCGCAGCAGTGGGCGGCCTGGGTGCTCCCTTGGCAATCAGTCCCTTCGAACTTCGGACGGGTGCCACGGGCGGAACCGGCGGGCCGGGCGGCGGTGGCGGCGGCGGAGCGGGGCAGGCCAACATTGATGGGAACATGAACGCTGCGAGCGGCTCGGGCGGTGGTTCGGGCGGCTGCGGCGGCAACGGCGGCGCAGGGGGAAACCCCGCTGGCTCGGTCGTGGGACTCTACTGGGATGACCCTGATGCGGTGAACGAAACCGGGCTCACGATCAGCGCCGGCCCGGGCGGCCGCGGAGGCGTCGGTGGAGTCGGTGGTGTTGGCGGGAGCGGTGGCGTGCAATCGACGCTCGCGGTTGT
>CAIWGR010000177.1 GCA_903912275.1 uncultured delta proteobacterium | reverse complement strand
CGCCCTCGTCAACGACGAACTCCCGCCCCTCTGGTATCTCGCGCTCGGCCTTGCGGGCGAGGCCGGCGAGGTGGCCAACCTCATCAAGAAGTTCGAGCGCCACGGAAAAGCCTTCAGCGCCGATGCGGTCGCCGACGAGCTCGGCGATGTACTCTGGTATCTCGCCGTAGCCGCCAAGGCCGCCGGCCTGACACTCGATGAAGTCGCCGCCAAGAATGTCGACAAGCTCCGCGCCCGCTACCCCGAAGGGTTCAAGGCCCGCGGCTGACCGCGTTGACACCGGCTGACCCTCTGCGTTAGCCGACCGCCCCGACCGCCAACGCGCGGTGCTGCGACCACCAAGGTGAGCCGCGTGACACGCCTCCTCCTCCTCATCCTGAGCCTACTCGTCGCTCCGATGCCGCGCGCCGCGGCAGAATCGCAGCCCGTGCAGAGCTTCTTCCTCATGAAGCCGGCCGGTGGCGACGCAGCCGACCGCGACGCGCTCGAGACCTGTGCCGCCCGCTTCTCCTCGGCCCTTACGAACGCCGCCGGCTTCCGCGAGAGCCAGGATGCCGAGACACAGGTGAAGGTCAGCGAGTGCCTTCAGGAGAGCGCCAGCGCAAACACGCAGCGCGCCTGCCAGCTCTCCATGGCCAACGTGGAGGTCGACTTCCTCATCCGCCTCAGCCCGCGCCGCATGGGCGACGACTGGGTCTGGCTCGCCGAGGCGCTCTCGCCGATGCAGGGCGGCGCCAAGGTCTGGAGCGAGTCGCTCCGGCAGGCTGCGCCGAGCAAGGAAGAGGCTGCTTGGACGAGCTGCCAGAGCCTCGGACGAGCGTTCGCCTGCGCCCAGGGCGTCGCCGCCTCGTGCGAGCCGGCACCTGTGCTGCTGGGCGGCATCGTCGGCGGCAGTGTTGGCGGCCTGGGCGTGGCACCCAAGCGGGCCGTGACCCCCACAGGCCCCGGCTACCTCAGCGTCTTCGACGTCACCCCCGCACCCGCCAAGGTCGCACTCGACGGCCGCGAGCTCGGCAGCGCGCCGAACGAGTTCCGCGTGGAGCCCGGCGACTACGCCGTCGAGGTCTCCGCCCCGGGCGCCTTCGCATGGCGCGGCCGCGTCGTCGTCTCGCCCGGCGAGACCGCAACGCTCCCCGCCATCGTTCTCCGCAAGCAGCCTGCTACCCTGACGGTTACCGCCAACATCAGCGGGGCCCTCATCCGCATCGACGACAAGGTCGTAGGCCAGACCCAGGCCGGCCAGCCGGTCGAGATCCCCATCACCCCGGACGGCCACACCTTCACCCTCGAGGCCGCCGGCTACACCCTCTCCACCGCGCAGTTCGCCGCGCAGCCAGGGCAGCGGCTCCGCGTGGGCGCCGACCTCATCTCCGACGAACAGATCGCCGAGACCAACGGCTCCCGCGCACTCCACATCGTCTTCGGCATCCTTATGACCGTCTACGGCGGCATCGCCGTCATCACCACCTCGGTCCTCACCGGCGTCGATGTATTGAGCGGCAGCGTCGGCGGCCCGCTCATCGCAGGCACTGCCCTGCTCACAGGCGCGGGAATCTGGACCCTCGCTGCTTCGCCGGACGAGGCCGCCTCTCGCCTGACCCCCATCGAGACCGCCGTGCGCGCACCAGCGTCGGAGCCTGGCCTCCGCTTCGCCATCGCACCCAACGCGGTCGGGCTCCGGTTCGACTTCTAGCCCTGTTCGGCCATCGCACCCGGCCGACCAAAGTAGTAGCCCTGCAGCAGGTCGCAGCCGAGCTCGGTAAGCCAGTCGGCCTGCTCGGCTGTCTCGACCCCCTCCGCCACCACCTCGATGCCCATGTTGCGGCCAAGCCCGATGATCGAACGGACGATGGCCTCCGATGGGCCGCCTGTCGCATAACCGGAGACAAAACTCCGGTCGATTTTGATCGTCGTGACGGGGAACTCCCGCAGGTGAGCAAGCGACGACCAGCCGGTGCCGAAGTCGTCGAGGGCGATACGGACCCCCATCTCGCGCAGCACCTGGAGCTCCTCGCGGGTCCTTGCCGTGGCCGAAAGCAGCGCCGTCTCGGTCAGTTCGAGTTCAAGGCCGGAAGGGGCAAAGCCGGTTGCCTCCAGCGCAGCACCCACCCGCTCCGGCAGGCCGCCCGCATGGACGGTACGCGCGGAGATGTTGATGGCGATTCGAGGGACCACTGCCTGCGCCTGCGCCACGCCCAGCGCTCGGCGGAGCATCCAACTGTCCAGCGCGGTGATGAGGCCGCACTCCTCCGCGATCGGGATGAACTCCGACGGTGGTAGCGCAACGCCAGCGCGGTCATCGAGCCGCATCAGCGCCTCGTAGCCGATGATCTGCCGGTCCCGCGCCCGAACCACCGCTTGGTAGACGGCCCGCATCCGGCCCGCATCGAAGGCGTAACGGAGCTCGTTCTCCACCTCGAGGCGCCGCGTCGCAGCGCGCCGCATCTCGTCGGTGAACCGGGCCCATGACGCACGTCCCGCATCCTTGGCTGCATACATGGCCGCGTCGGCATCACGGAGCAGCGACTCGGGCGTATCGCCGGGACGCGACACCGCCAGCCCCATGCTCGCGGAGGCCCGGAGGTCGAGCCCCTCCACCTCCAGCGGCGCCACCAGCGCGGCTGCGATGCGCTCGGCGACCGCCTCTGGCGCCTCACCCTGCACGAGAATGAGGAACTCATCGCCGCCGAGCCGCGCTACATGTCCCGCGCCGCCGACGGCCTCCAACAGCCGCGCCGACACCGCAACCAGAAGGGCGTCTCCGGCACCATGGCCGAGGCTGTCGTTGATGAGCTTGAAGCGGTCGAGGTCGAGGTAGATCACGCTCACCTCGCGCTCCTCCGCGAGCGCCTCGCGGAGGCGGGCCAGCGCTGTCCGCCGGTTGCTAAGCCCCGTCAGCGCATCCGTCGTCGCCTGCCGGCGGAGCTCCTTCTCGGCGGCCCGCTGGTCGGTGATATCCTGCAGCGCAACCACAGCCCCCAGCACCCTGCCCTCCCCGTCGAGAAACCGGCCACCGTTGGCGATCCGGTCGCGCATCTCGCCGTCTCGAGAGAGCACCTTGTACTCATACTCCTTCACCGGCTCTCCGCGGTAGGCACGCGCGAGCGGCGACTGCTGCGCATCCATCGGCGTCACGCCGTCGAGTTCAAAGAAGGAGAAGCCCTTCACAAACTCGTCGAGCGGAAGCCCCCGGTTGGGCTCACGGTGGTAGTGCCGGATGGTGGGGTTGTAGGTCACCACCCGCCCGCGATCATCGCAGGCGATGATGCCAACCTGGGCATGCTCGACCACCGCGTAGAGCAGCGCATT
>CAIWGR010000176.1 GCA_903912275.1 uncultured delta proteobacterium | reverse complement strand
CCGTGTGCTCGGCGTCGCCGACGGCAACATCGGCGGCGTTGGCTTCCGCGCCGGCGCGGTGCCCATCGTCGTCCACATCACCGACGCCGTGAGCCACTGGCGCGGCAACCCAGCCAACGGAGACGTGGGCGCAAACTACCCGGGCGCCTCCAAGGATGAGGCCCTCTTTGCGCTCAACGATATCGGAGCAAAGGTCATCGGTGTGGCCGTCAGCAGCTTTGGCGGAAGCGAGGTCCGTACGGAACTCGAGCGTGTCGCACTCGACACCGGCGCTGCCGTGCCGCCCTGTGCCTGGGACCTCGACCGCCCCACGGCCTGCCGCGCAGGCTCCTGCTGCACGGGCGCCGCCGGCGCCGGAACGCCGACCCCCGCCGGCGGCCTCTGCCCCCTCGTCTACGAGTCGAGCAGCAGCGGCTCGGGCCTCGACTCCGCAATCGTCCAAGGCATCAAGGCCCTCGTCCAGTTCGCCCAGTTCGACGTCACCGTCCGCCTCCGCGGCCTGCCCGTTAGCCCCGGCGTCGACACCTCCTGCTTCATCGAGCGGGTCTACCCCGTCTTCGCCGACCCGGGCGGCAGCCTCTGCGCCAGCGTCCCGACCCTCGCCGACAACGACAGCGACGGCACGCCCGACGGCTTCTCCGACGTCACACCGGGCGCCAACCTCTACTTCGCCGTGGAGGTCCGCAACGACTGCGCTCCTGAGTCTGCCAACCCCCAGGTATTCACCGCCTACCTCGACATTGTCACCGGCGGCGGCGCGGTGCTCGATACCCAACTCGTGACCATCCTCGTCCCCCCGGACAACAAGCTCGAGTAGCGCCTACGGCGAGGCCCAAAACGAGAAACGGGCGGTGGCTGATGCCATCGCCCGCTCTGTTTTCGGCAACCCGAAAGACGGCTTGTTAGTCCTTGTCTCCCTCTTCACCCTTGGCCGGGCCACCCTCCGGCGTCGCGCCCTTGGCATTGGGGCCTACAAGCTCGGGCCAGACGCTCTGCGCGCCTAGGTGGCCCGTGTAGCCGACCATGCCGGCGACTGCGACCGAGCCGGCCGCCACCGTCCAGCGTCCCGCCGTGCCCAACGACTTGGGCCCCATGGAGCGCGCGGTAGCGACCTCTACCCCAATCGCGAGCAGCGCGAGAGCGATGGCGGAGTACATGGTCTTCTCCGCCATCTCTTCGTGCTCATGAATGAGCTTCTTGCCAGCCGGCGTCTCCTCTTCGTCCATGTCCTCGCCCGTTTCGACAGCCATGAAGCTGCCGGCGGCGCCGAGCACCAGACAAACCGTCGCTACCCGCTGCCAGGTAGGCTTGCGGGTGATGGCTCCGAGAATCGCGACCGGGGCCGCTGTCATCAACAACGCCACAGGGAAGTGGACGACGGCGGGGTGGACAATCTCGAAGGCCATTGCAGACTCCAGGTTACTCGGTGCGCTTCATGACGTGGTAGCCGAACTCGGTGAGCACAATGCCCACCTCGCCGACCTTGAGGCGAAGACCCAACTTTAGGAAGCCGGGGACCATCGGAGCGTCGGGGGCGATGTCGTAGGCCTCGCCCGTCTTGCTCGAACCGGGGTCCTCGGAGAACTCCTTCATCAACTTCACAAAGTCACCCGAGGCGCCCTTCTTGGCGAGCTCGGTGACCAGCTTCCGTGCATCGGCCTGGGTCCGCGCAGCGGCGCGGGG
>CAIWGR010000175.1 GCA_903912275.1 uncultured delta proteobacterium | reverse complement strand
ACCTTCGACATCTCGGCCGACGGCATCGTCTCGGTAAAGGCACTCGATTT
The DNA here is from genome assembly GCA_903912275.1 of uncultured delta proteobacterium. GTDB lineage: Bacteria > Myxococcota_A > Bradymonadia > REDH01 > REDH01 > CAIWGR01. Next base: position 5,484 of record CAIWGR010000175.1, on the reverse strand, counting down.
GGAGACGGGCAAGGCCCAGTCCATCACGGTGACCGCGACCAGTGGTCTGACCGAAGAGGAGATCAGCCGGATGGTGGCCGAGAACCAGGACTATTCCGTGGCGGTGAAGAAGTCGGACGACGAGGATGGTCGCCGCGAGATGATCCGCCGCAACATCCGTGAGATTGAGCGGCTGATGCCGGTGGTGCAGGAGAAACTGGCGGGCAACAGTCTAGGCGGTGATGCACTTGCACGGGCCCAGCAGGCGCTCGATGCCGGCCGCAACGCCGTTCAGTCCTCGAGCGGCGCCATGCTCGCGAGCAGCGCCGAGGCACTTGATCGCACCCTTTCCGTCTTCCGCGGCATCGCGGAACGCGGCTAACCTCAACACTTTTTTCGTCACCTCCGTAGGTTCCCGTGGCCCGTCTCGCCCCCACCGTTGCAGGCATGTTGCTTGAAGCCATTCGCTCGGCCGACCGGCGCGACTGGGCGCGTGCGCGCGACTACCTTCGCGCCTCGCTGGAGCTGGAGCCGATTGCCGACATCAGCCGGGCCCTCAAGCGGGTCGAAGTTGCAGCGCACCACCCTGACGCCTCCTCGGTAAAGGTCGATCTGCGCCTCTATCTGGGGCAGGTGCTCGAACTTCCGGACCTGCCTTTTCTGGACGCTTCTCCTGGCATGGAGGAGCTGAGCGACTCTGGCACCGACATCGATGAGCTCTTTCCGCCCTCCGATGCGGCGCCCTTTGTTGTATCGAATCCCTTCGCGACCGAAGGGCGTGGTGCAAGCCGAGAATCTGCGACGCTGGTACCAGGTGCGCTCGACGGGGACGACCTCCTTGCCACGCTGACGCCGACGCTCCCGCCCGGCGCAGCTGCCGCACAGCTCGCTGCGCAGTTTGCCCCCATCCAAGGCGGGTCGCAGCAGCTGCCCGAGTCGTCTCCGCGAGAGGCCGCCGCTACGGCGCCGGCCGTGTCGGCCTTTGACGCGGCCTTTGCTGATCTCGCATCCGACCTGATGGATGACCCCTTCGGGTTCGACGGCTTGGCGCCCTTTCCGCCGCCGGCCGAGATGCCGACGTTGCCGGTTCAGCCGCCGACGCCCGACCTGCTCGCTGCGATCGCTGCCCTGCGTGCGGACGACAGCCGCGTTCGGCTGCGTGAGCCCGACGCTGCGACCCATGCGGAGCAACGCGTCGCCGCGCAGATCCCCTACGGTGACCCCGAGGGCGACACGATGCCGCCCATGGAGTTTGGCCGGCTCAGCCCGTTCGAGAACGACGCAACACTCCCTCCGATGGAGTTGCCCGCGGCGATTCTTCATGGGGCGATGGAGGACCGCGCATCTCGGAGGTCCATGGAGACGCCGGTTCACGATATTCCGGTTTTGCCCCGTCAGTCCGTTGCCGAGCCGGAGCTTGCAGTCACGGTGCCCTCTACGCCTGTTCTGGCATCCGGACCCTCGGACGCCGAGCTGCTCGTTGCAACGCCCACGCTGTTCGCAGCGCCGTCGGAGATTCGGAGCGCTTCGCTTGCGCCCAAAGAGATGTACTTCATCTCGCTGATGGACGGTGCGACGGTTGTCGAAGACCTGCTCGACATGAGCAATGTTCCGCGTCAGGAGGCATTCGCGCTTCTGCGCCGACTCCTGAGCGACCGGATCATCCGCATCGCTTAGTGGTCGCGGCCGAACCGGCCTGTGAGCGCCTTGAAGGCGCGGGAGGATTGGTTCGCACGGGGCGCGTCGGCCGATTCCCAGCCGTCGTGGCGGCGCTGCGCGTAGGCCACGAGCCGATCGACGTAGTCTGGGAAGTAGGGGCAGAGGATGCCGTGCTTGCGGAGCAGTTCGCCGGAGCGCCGCGTAACGAAGAAGGCCTCTGTGTCGAGTTCGTCGAGATGGATGCGGGATGCGTTGACGAGCTCCTCTCCGTAGGGGAGCCGGCGCATGATGCCGGCAACGCGGTCGCCGCGGGTGCGGCGGACGACCCGCTGCTCGGCGCACTCGGAGATGAGCCGGAAGGCATCGTCGATGGCGATGGCGTTTGGGTCGGTAAGGTGGAGCGTGCGGCCGATGGCGGCATCGTCACCGGAGAGGGCGGCGATGGCGTCTGCGACGAAGTCGATGGGGACCGCGTGGAAGGGGAAGCGGGCGGCGGAGCTGGCTGGCGGCGCGAGCCGCTCGGGCGCGTTGCTGAGGAGTTGGACGAGGAAGTAGGGGCCATCGACCCTGCCGAGTTCGCCGGTGCGGGCGTGACCGAGGACGAGGCCTGGCCGGTAGACCGTGATGGGGAGGTCGTGCATGGCGCGGCGCACGTCGAGTTCGGCGGTGAACTTGGTGCGCTCGAAGGTGTTGCGGAAGGACTGTCCCCGCTCGAGCTCCTCCTCGAGCACGACGCCGGAGCGTGAGCCTGCGACGAAGGCGGTGGAGTAGTGGTGGATGCAGCGGAGTTTGGCGCAGCCCCGCGCGAAGAGGAGGAGCTGGCGGGTACCGTGGAGGTTGACATCCTCGAGGTGGAGTTTGTCGAAGCCGAGGTGGTAGACGCTGGCAAAGTGGAAGATGTCTGTGGTGCGGGCGACCTCTTCGAGCCGCTCGTCGTCGGAGAGGCCGAGCGCGTGCGCGGTGACATCGCCGAGCAGGAGGCGGCAGCGGGCGCCGAGGGGGCCCCAGGCGCGGAGCATGGTTTCGACGGCGTCGATGCCGTCGCCTCGGACGATGAGGGTGGCGGTGGTGGCGGGCTCCGCGCCGAGGATGCGCTGCAGAACGAGCTCGGCGACGGCGTGGGGGAGGCCGGTGACGAGGAGATGTCGGGGCCGGGCGTTGGCATTCATCATGGCGAGGGCCGTTGTGAGGTGGGACAGGTGAGGCCCCAGCTTTGAGCGAGGCTGCAGGTGGCCGCGCGGAGGTCGTCGCGGGAGCCGTCGTTGTGGAGGAGCCAGGTTGCGGCGGCGGCCTTTTCGGCGAGTGGCATCTGCGCGGCGAGCCGCTGATCGACCTCGTCCTGCGAGAGGCCATCGCGTGTTGCGAGTCGGGCCCGCTGCAGGACCGGGGAGCAGGTGACGACGAGGAGTCCATCGAAGCCGCGGTGGGTGCCACCCTCGACGAGCAGCGCGGCGGAGTAGACAACGAGCGGTGCGGCAGCAGCGAAGGCTGCAGCGATGGCCTGCTGGCTGGCCGCTGCGATGCGGGGATGGAGGATGTCGTTGAGCCGTCCGCGCGCGTCGGCGTCTGCGAAGACGATGGTGCCAAGCGCAGTGCGGTCGAGGTCGCCGGACGGCAGGAGAAGGTCTGGGCCGAAAGCTGCGATGACCTGGCGGAGGCCTTCGCTGCCGGGCGCGACGACCGCGCGGGCGAGCTGGTCGGCATCGATGACGGTCGCGCCACAGTCGGCGAGAACGCGCTCCACAGCGCTCTTGCCGCAGGCGATACCGCCCGTAAGTCCGATGAGTCGCGGCGTTGGGTTGGCTTGCGTGGTCGGGAGGCTCAATTGACACCCATTTGACGGCCGTGATAGCGAGCGGAGCAGCCCTAACAGGGGCTCCGTTTCGCGCCAACTTTGCCCCCTTGCTCCCGCCACTTGGGTCGGGCCAGGTCTCCGCTTGAACCCGCAGTCGTCGCCCACTCTCCACTCTACGGCGCTCACGGTGGCCGGCTGGTCGCTCGTGGCTGCCGCGGTTTCGTCCGCGGTTGCAGCGGCTTCGGGTGGCTCGGCGGTTCCCTTCGCGCGGGTGCTGGTGTTGGTGGCGCTGGTTGCAACGCTGGGGCTGGTGCTCTCGCTGCTCTGGCTTCCTGTGTCGGGCTGGTCGCGCCTCGCGGTGCGGCTGCCCACCGTAGCGACCCAGCCGCTTCCTTTTGCCCGCGCGGAGCTTCTGGCTGGTGGCGCTGCTGCGCTGGATGTGCTGCGCGGCCCGATGCGGCGCAGGCTCTTTGTGCTTGGCCTTGCGCTGCTGTTGTTGGGCGGCGGCGCAACGGTGCTCACATCGCTCTGGCCTGCACCGCAGCCCGTGACGATCGCGCTGCGGAGCGGCGAGCCTGTGGACCATGGCGAGACGAACGACGGCCCCCACCCGATTCTGGTCCAGCTCCCCTTCTCCTTGGCGGAGAGCGGTGCAGCCGATGCCGGAGCACGGCAGGTGTCGGTGACCGCGCGTGACATCAAGACGGGCACCAAGACAACCTTGGAGGTGACCCCGGGCTCGGCGCACAGCCTGCGCGGCGGGATGCTCCGGTTGGCGGCCTGGTCTGCTTCCTCCGACATCGCCTCGGTGACGATTCTTGCGGGCAGTCCGGGAGCAAAAGCGGAGCGGGTCCTGCTGCCGTTCGGCAAGCCCGTCACCTGGCGGCAGCAGACGTTGACGCTGCGGGAAGGGCGGAGCGACTTCTTCGGTGCCAAGGGTCTTGCCGTCGCCGTCGAGGTGGCCGCTTCGGGCGCCCCGCCGCAGGTTGTCTGGGTCTTCTCGTTGGAGAGTGGCGCTGCAATGGCCGGTCGCGCGCCGGTGGTCGGGCCCCCGATGGTTGTGGCGTCGGCGACCTACGACCCGGTGATTCTGCTGCGCTGGACGCCAGACGCGAGCCTCCATTCTCTGGTGACCGTGTGGGTCGGCGCCTGTATCGCGGCGCTGGGCTGGTTGCTGCTCTGGCTGCTGCCTCCCTTCGTTGTGGGACGCGATGGAGACTACCTCGTCGTCGGGTTGCGGGGCGGTCGAGGCGGCGCGCAGCTGGCCTTTGCGTCGAACGCGGTGCTTACGATCGCGCAGCTTTCGGAACGCGACGCGCTCCTGGCTGCCTTGCAGGAGCGTACATGATGTCGGGCAGTTCGCTTCAGCCTCTGGCGCTCCTTGCGCTTGGTGTGGGCGCAGGCGCGCTGCTGGGTCGCGGCTCGTCGTGGCGCACGGGCGGTTTGCTCGCGCTGGCGGCGGTATCGGTGGCGGCGCTGCTGCAACTTCTGCCGGGTCTGCCCGCGCAGGTTGTCCGCCCGGAGAGCTTTGCCTGGTTCGCCGCGACAGCGTTTGCGCTGGGTGCGATGATGCGGGCTGCCGCGGAGGTGGGGCTGCCGGAGCGTGGTCGCTGGGTGGCCTGGCTGCCCGTGCTAGGCGCAGTCGTTGCGGCCGCCGTTACGGTTGCGCCGGTGCTGCTGCAGCAGGGGGCGGCAGTGCAGTTGGCGCTCGCGACGGCCACCGTTGGTACGGAGCAGCAGACCCGCGACCTGCTGTTGCCGCTGGTGCAGCCCGTTGCGTTGTGGGTCCGCTGGGGTTGGGTTGCCGTCGCGGTTGTGACGATGCTCATGGCTGTGCGCGCCGCAAAGGTACCGCGGCAGTTGGCGCCGCTCCTCTGGTTGGCCTTCGGTGCAGCGGTGGTTGTGACGCTGCCGGTGGCTGCTCCGACACAGGCGGGTGCGGAGGCGCTGGCGCGCGGGGCCCTGCATCCGGGCGAGAAGGTGCTCAGCCTGCTTCCGCTGCCGACGGGGCCCTTCGTTGTGGAGCCGAACTTCTTCGTGGCGCTCTTGTT
>CAIWGR010000174.1 GCA_903912275.1 uncultured delta proteobacterium | reverse complement strand
GGCGGTGGTCGTCGGCGTCGAGGGAGACCTCCGGCGAGAGTCGTCGCCCGTTGGTGTCCGAGGTGTAGTTGGCGACGACGAGTCGCATGGGTGGCAGGCCGAGTCGGATGGCCTGGAGGAGCGTGGCGATATCGTCGACGAGGATGAGGACGCGGAGGCCGGCTGTAGGCGCCTCGAGGCTGGCGGCTGCAACATCGATGGGCGACATGAGCAGCACGGGAGCGGGTAGGGCGTCGAGGGTCTCCGCGTCGGCAGATTGCGCTGTCGTGCACCACCAGACGACATCGATGTCGGCTGCGTCACACCAGGCAGCGGCAGCGGTCTCATGCAGGGGCCGGTCGTCAAGAATGACGCGGAATTCGGAAGGGTCCATGGGTTAGGTCAGCGCTCGATCGCGGTGGTGGATGGTCGCGTGGTGGTTGTGGCGCGCGAGGCGTGCCTCGAGGGCTTCGGCAATGGCGACAGACCGGTGCCTGCCCCCCGTACAGCCGACGCCGATGGTAAGGTAGGCCTTTCCCTCCGCCTGATAGCGGGGCAGCAGGAAGAGGAGAAGCGGCTCGAGATGGTCGAGGAAGGCGGTTGTGTCGCTCTGCTCGAGGAGGAACTGGGCGACGCTGGGATGGGAGCCCGAGTGCTGCCGGAGCTCTGGAACGAAGTAGGGGTTGGGGAGGAAACGGACATCGAAGAGGAGGTCGGCTTCGGTTGGCGCGCCATACTTGAAGCCGAAGGACATGATGCGGATGGCGAGGTTCGGGCGACCTGCCTCCGCGAAGCTGGTCTGGACGAGGGCGCGGAGCTCGTGGGTGGAGAGCGCGGTGGAGTCTGCGACGATTTCGGCGCGGTGGCGGATGTCGTCGAGCAGGTTCCTCTCGGCACGGACGGCGGCGCGGAGATCGCCGCCCTGGTCGAGCGGGTGGGGCCGCCGCGTCTCGCTGAAACGCCGGATGATGCTGTCGTCGGTGGCGTCGAGGAAGAGGATTCGGACCGTGACGCCGTGGCTTCGCAGATCGTCGATGACGACGCCGGCATCGGCGATGAAGGCCTGGTCACGCACGTCGATGCAGGCGGCGATGCGGCTCAGTTTTCCGCCAGAGGCGCCAGCAAGGTCGACGACCTTGGGGAGCAGGACAACGGGGAGGTTGTCCATGCAGAAGTAGCCGAGGTCTTCGAGCGACCGAAGCGCGGTGGTCTTTCCGGAGCCGGACATGCCGGTGACGATGACGACTTCGCTCATGCGGGCCGGAGGGTGCGACGGTGTAACAACTGCAGGGCCACAGCGTGCAGTGGGTAGCAGCGCGCGTCAAGGAAAGTGCGTAGCATCACCCGCGCCGCTTTCTTCTCGCGCTGGGAAGGATTCCCATGGCCTCGCGGTATTTGGCGACGGTGCGGCGGGCGACCTCGATGTTGAACTTGGCCAGGAGCAGGTCGGCCAGTTTGTCGTCGCTGAGCGGCTTGGCGTTGGGCTCCTGCTGGATGAGGGCCCGGATATGATGCTTGACTGCCTCTGCAGCCACATCGTCTCCGCCACTCTGCCGGACGGAGCTGTCGAAGAAGTACTTGAGTTCGAAGGTGCCGCGCGGGGTCTCGACATACTTGTTGCTGGTGACGCGGCTGACGGTCGACTCGTGCACGCCAATCTCCTCGGCCACATCCTTGAGGACGAGCGGGCGGAGATGGTCGACGCCGTGGTCGAGGAAGCCGCGCTGGAACTTGAGGATGGCCTCGGTGACCCTGCGGATGGTGCGCTGCCGCTGGTCGATGGACTTGATGAGCCACCGTGCGCTGTGGATGCGCTCGGCGGCGTAGTTCTTGTCTTCCTTGGGAGCGTTGCGGCCCATCTGGCGTCGATAGTCGTCGGAGACACGGAGGCGGGGGAGCCCCTCCTCGTTGAGTCGGGCGTGCCAGACGGCGCCAATCTTCTCGATGAAGATGTCGGGGATGATGTAGTTTCCGCCGTCGTCCGGCGTGAACTGACGGCCCGGCTTGGGGTCGAACTTGAGGAGCCGCTTGTGGGCGGAGGCGACGCGGTCGCGCGGCACAGCGAGGGCGCGGCTGATGGCGGCGTAGTTCTGCCGTTCGATGTCGTGGAGGTGGTGCTCGATGATCTCAAGCAGGACGAGGTCGGTCTCGCCGGCGGCCTTGGCCTGGAGCATGAGGCATTCGCGGAGGTCGCGTGCGGCGACGCCGGCGGGGTCGAAGCTCTGTACGAGGATGAGCCCCTCTTCGACGGCGTCGGTGGAGACATTCTGCTCCTCCGCGAGTTCGTCGATGGTGACATCGACGAGGTAGCCGTTCTCGTCGAGGTTATGGATGACGGCGGCGGCGCCTAGCTTGACCTCGGCAGAGGCGCCGGAGGTCTGGAGCTGAAAGAGGAGCCGCGCAGTGAGCGACTCGGCGTTGTCGTTCGCCCGCTCGAAGGGCTGCTGCTCGTCGTCCGAGGTGCTGGCGGAGGCGCCACCGGGGAGTGGCGCGGAGAAGTCATCGACGTAGGAGTCCCAGTCGATCTCGGCGATCGCCTTTTCGAGGTTGTCGGCCTTGAGTGGCTCGGGTGCGTCGGGCTCGCCGACATCCGAAACCTGATCGATCGTCGACGCTTCGCCGCCGGCAGGGGCGTCGCCGCCTTCGGTCGACTCTTCGAGAAAGGGGTTCTCGACGAGCTCCTGTTGCACCAGTTCGAGCATCTCGGGCAGGTTGAGCTGCAGCAGCTTGATGGCCTGCTGCAGCTGCAGCGTGAAGCGCAGATCCTGCGTTTGTCGCTGTGTCTGTCGGAGATGCGCGCCCATGAAGTGCCGGTCTCGCGGGAGTTCGTGGCGGGACCCGATCGGGGGCGCCAGCGAGGCCTCACACTAGCGAAATGCACAAATTATGCCAATCGCAAGATGCTCTAGGATTGTGCGGAGTTGCGCAGCGTGGCGTCGATGAAAGCAACAAAGAGCGGGTGCGGCTCGGTGGGGCGCGACTTGAACTCTGGGTGGAACTGGCAGCCCAGAAACCAGGGGTGGTCGGCAAGTTCGACGATCTCGACGAGCGCGTTGTCGGGGCTGGTACCGGAGAGGATGAGGCCGGCGTCGGTGAGGCGGTCGCGGTAGTCGGTCGCGAACTCGTACCGGTGGCGGTGGCGCTCGGAGATGTCGGCGCAGCCGTAGGCCTTCTCCGCGAGGGAGCCGGCCTGGAGGTGGCAGGGATAGGCGCCAAGCCGCATGCTGGCGCCCATGTCGGTGAGGTCGCGCTGGTGGGCCATGAGGTCGATGACCTTGTGCGGCGCATCGGGCTCGAACTCCTGGCTGTGCGCGCCTGCGAGGCCTGCCACGTTGCGGGCATACTCGATGACCGCAACCTGCATGCCGAGGCAGATGCCGAAGTAGGGCTTCTTGTGGGTTCGCGCATAGGTGACGGCGAGGACCTTGCCCTCGATGCCGCGCCTGCCGAAGCCGCCGGGAACCAGAACGCCATCGACGTCGCTGAGCATGGCCTCGGCGCCGGTGCGCTCGAGCTCCTCGGAGTCGACGAACTTGAGGTTCACCTTGGCGTGGTGGGCGTAGCCTGCGTGGCGGAGCGACTCGTTGAGCGACTTGTAGGCGTCGGTAAGGTCGACATACTTGCCGACGATGCCGATCGTGACCTCGCGCGTGGGGTTGTGGATGGCGCGAACGAGGTTGGTCCAGGTGCTGAGATCGGGCTCGGCGGGGCTCATGCGGAGCCGCTCGAGGACCCGGCTGTCGAGGCCGTCAGCGTGGAGCCGTTCGGGCACCTCGTAGATGTTGGCGACATCGGGCAGGGAGATGACGCAGGGCGCCTCGACGTTGCAGAATTGGGCGATTTTGCGCTTCATGTCGGTCGAGACTTCGCGGTCGGAGCGGCAGACCAGCACATCGGGCTGCACACCAATCTCGCGGAGCTCGCGGACGGAGTGCTGCGTGGGCTTGCTCTTCAGCTCGCCGGCCGCGGCGATGTAGGGGATGAGCGTAACGTGGATGTAGCAGGTGTTGGAGCTGCCGAAGTCGGAGCGCATCTGACGGATGGCTTCGAGGAAGGGGAGGCTCTCGATGTCGCCGACCGTACCGCCGATTTCGGTGATGAGGATGTCGTTGCCTTCGGAGGCATCCACGATGCGGGCTTTGATTTCGTCGGTGATGTGGGGAATGACCTGGACGGTGGAGCCCAGATACTCGCCGCGCCGCTCCTTGGAGATGACGGAGTGGTAGATGCGGCCCGTGGTGAGGTTGTTGAGCCGTGTCATGCGGGTGGAGCAGAAGCGCTCATAGTGGCCGAGGTCGAGATCGGTCTCTGCGCCGTCGTCCGTGACGAAGACCTCGCCGTGCTGCAGGGGGTTCATCGTGCCGGGATCGACGTTCACATAGGGGTCGAGTTTGAGGAAGCTGACCTTGAGGCCGCGGGCCTCCATGATGGCGCCGAGCGCGGAGGCGACGATGCCCTTGCCGAGCGAGGAGACGACGCCGCCCGTGACAAAAACAAACTTCTTCGAGTCGCGATGCGCTTCCATGATACCTGCCGGTGTTGACGCTTGGTGCGTTGCGGAGGGGGGCCGCCCCATGGCTGCCGCGCCGCCGCTGTTTTGCACAACTGCAGGGCGCGTTGGCTAGGCTGCGGCGCCGTAGAAGTCAACCGAAGGCGGAGTCAGCGGCTGCTAGTGCGGTTGCCGCGAACGGTTGCGCCAGAGCAGCAGGATGAGGGCCGGCGCGCCGAGTGCCGCGGTCACAACGCCGACCGGAAGTTCGCGTTCGGGGAGCAGGAGTCGCGCGCCGGCATCGGCAGCCACGAGGAAGGCCGCGCCACCGAGCGCAGACAGCGGCGCCAGCCAGCGGACGGGGGGATGGAGCGTCAAGCGGACGAGGTGGGGGACAATCAGGCAGACGAAGGCGATGGGTCCTGCGAAGGCGACGGCGCCTGCCACGGCAAGCGAGCCGGCTGCGAGCACTTCCACACGGAGACGAACCAGGTCGACGCCTTGGGAGGCGGCCCGCTCGGGCCCCGCTGCCAGCGTCTGCAGCGCACGGCCGCGGAGGGTGAGCCAGCCGATGGCGACCGCTGCGATGGGGGCGAGCGCGGCGGGCTTGGCCATGCCGACGGTAGCGACGGAGCCGAGCGACCAGCGCACCGCGGCGACGGTGGCGGCGGCGTCGGCACGGAGCTGCATGCCGGTAGCGACGGCGCCCGCTGCGACGGTGAGGGCGACGCCGGCGAGGATGAGGTCTCCGGCGCGGAGCCGTCGGCTCGCGGCGGCGGCCGTGATGGCGGTGGAGACGGCCGCCGCGCCCGCAAAGGCGGCGACGACGAGCCCTGTAGGCGATGCTGCGGCCGGCGCGACAACGAGCAGGGTGAGGGCTCCGAGCGCGGCGCCGGCGGTGGTCCCGATGGTGCTCGGGCTCGCGAGCGGATTCTGGAGCAGGATTTGGAAGGCGGCGCCCGCCGCGGCGAGGCTGCCGCCGGCGAGCGCGGCGAGCGCGACCCGGGGCAGTCGGAGCGAGGTGAGGATGAAGCGGGCGTTGTCGCCCTCAAGCGCAGGCCCGGCCCAGGGCGCGGCTGCGATGAGGCCGGCGCAGCAGAGGCCGAAGAGGAGGAGCGAGCGGGCCCTCACAGGTCGCCCGCGAAGTAGTACCAGCGCTGCCCGTCGACGGCCTGCTCGCGGACCCTGGTCTGATAGAGTTCGCTCAGGTCGGGGCCGAGCGATGGGCTCGAGCAGGGCTGGTCGAAGGCGACGTGGCCCTCGCGGAGACCGATGATCCGCGCATGAGGGAAGGCGTGGAGCAGTGCGAGATCGTGGGTCGCGACGATGAGCCCGCGTCCCGGCTCGCAGGCGGCTGCGAGCTGGCCTGTTACCGCGCCGCGGGCCGAAGGGTCGAGGTGGTTTGTCGGCTCATCCAGGCACCACCAGGCCGCCTCTTGGGCATGGAGCGAGGCGATGCGGAGCCGCTGGATCTCGCCGCCGGAGAGTTCGTCTGTCTGACGCTCCGCCAGGTGGTCGAGACCGCTGGCTGTCAGCAGCGCGCGGGCCTGGCGCTCTGCGATGGAGGCGGGTTCGCCGAAGCGGAAGCGGGCAGCGGCGACCCACTCCACCGCCCGCATTGGCTCGACCGCATCGGAGTGCTGCGGGAGCCAGGAGAGGTGGGCGGCGCGCTGCAGCGGTGTGAGTTTCGCGACGTCGAACCCGCCCACCGTGACACGGCCGGCAGCGCGGGGCTCGCGTCCGAGCAGAAGGCGGAGGAGGCTCGACTTGCCGGCCCCGTTGGGGCCTACGAGGAGCACCGGTCTGCCCGCCTCCAGGGTGAGCGACAGCGGCTCGACCCGCCAGCCGTCGCGCGATCGGAGCGCCGCGTTGTGGAGCGCAAGCCCGATCATGGAGCTCCCCATGGCGTGAGGATCGCCGACAATTTTGCCTCCGTCGCCAGCAGCGACGGACCGGTCGAGAGGATGTTGGGGTCGGCCAACAGCGCCAGCCGATGCGACCGAACCGCGCGCAGGCCTTCGAACTTTGCGAAGGCCTCCTGCAACGCTTGGCGATCTGCCGCCGCCGCGGGCTTCGCGACCAGCACCACGATGGCCTCCGGGTCGAGCCGCAGCAGCGCCTCGGCCGAGAGCGAAGGTGTCGCGACGGGCTCCGCTATCGCGTTTCGCCAGCCCGCAGCGCGGAGCATCGCACCATGCAGCGACCCCTCCTTCACGAACCAGAAGGTCCCTGTTTCGGAGCCGTCGTCGCCAATGAGGAGCAGCACCGCGTGTGTCTCCGCCGGCAGCGGCCGGAGCCATGGCCGGAAACGCTCCGCGAGCCGATCCGCCGCCTCGACCCGGTCAACGAGTTTGCCGATCCGCCGCGTGGAGTCCATCACCTCTTCGACCGTGAGCCAGGGCAGCACCTCTACCGGTGCGAGCGCCTCGAGCTGGTCGCGCCGGTTTCCCAGGCTTCCGTCGATAAGCAGGCGTGCGGGACGGGCGCTGGCGATGCGCTCCAGTGCGGGCGTGAGCGAGGTGCCGAAGGCGGGGAGGGCGCGCACCGAGGCAGGCTCGCTGCACCAGTCGGACCGCCCCTTCAGGCGGCTTTCTGCGCCCAACAACGCCACCGTCTCGGTGATCGCGGGCGATAGCGAGATCAGGTCTGCGAGGGGCGTTGCCGCAGCAGGCGGTATCGTGGGCGCAGCAGGGGTGCAGGCTGCGACCCAGAGCAGCAGTGCTCCCGCTACCACGCTGCGCATCACGGCGTGGTCCGAAAGCCGACGCCGACCGTCAGCGCGACCGACGGCCGAAAGCCGCCCCGGTCAAAGAAGCCTGAGAGCTGGGTGCCGACGGCGAGGTGTTGCTGCGAGCTGTTCATCCAGAGCCAGCGGAGCTCGGTATCCAGCCCGACGAAGTTGGTGGCGGGCCCGGTGTAGGCGACCAGCGGGTTGGCCAGAACGCCGAGGCTCGTGATGTCGGCGCCGGCTTCGAAGTCGAGGCCGGAGAGCATGAACCGCCGCTGCGCGCCGAGCGAGATGGCGAGCGTCTGGAGCGATGGCTGAAAGGGGGGCGCGGGCTGGTTGGTGAGTGTGTAGTCGGCGGCGAGTGTCACCCGTCCTCCCCACGGGCCAAACTGTAACCCTTGGCGTTCGTAGAGTGAGCCGCCGGCGCCCGCGAGGTCGTAGAAGGAGCCGAGAAAGAGGCGGGAGCCCGCGCCTACCTCCGCGAAGACCTCGGTGCCTTGCGGAACCGAGGCCGATGCCCGCATCGGCGCAAGAAGGAGGAGCGCTGTTGCGGCTGCAGCGCGGAGCAACCGCCGTCGGCGCGCTGCGAGCGCCAACAACAATCCGCCGGCGAGCAGCCAGCCGCGTGAAGGAAGCCCGCCCGTGGAGCAGGCCGTCTCGCCCGCGCAGTAGCCGTCCGAAGAGCAGCTCTGTGAGGCGTTGCAGTCGGCTGCAGATTTGCATTCCACGGGCTCGAAGCGGACGACGACATCGCTCGTGCCATCGCAGGCGGTCGCGCCCTCTGCCGGCTTACAACGCAGCGCGAGGACAATGCGGTCTCCGATGCCCAGCAGTCCCGTGGAGATGTGTCCTGTCTCCGAGGCGCCGGCCGCTAGCGTACTTGGAATGGTTGCTGTGGGCAGCGCGACGTGTCCGGCGCAGGTGGAGGGCACCGACCGGTTGGTCTCGCAGGCGATCTGAAGGAGCAGCCGTGGTCGATCCGCCCGCAACGTTGCGGCGCTCCAGCCGAGCAGATGGACCTTGGAGGCCTCGACCTCGTAGCGGTAGACGACGCCACCTTGCGCCACGCAGCTCGCGTCGGTCCCACGAATCAGGCTCGGCAGCAACTCAGCGCCCTCAACGACGAGGCGCGGCTCGGCCGTGGCGGGACTCACAAAGAGGTTGATGCTGACGACGCCAGAGCCGGAGGGGCGAAAGCGCAGGAAGCGGAGCTCGGCATCGGGCGCAGCAGCGGGCGCACCTACCTCAAAGGCCCGGTCGAAGGTGAGGAGGTCGTTGTCGGCCGACGCGGCGGTCGCGGTGGCCTCGCTCGAGGGCGAGAGCTGCCCAATCGACACGGCGCCCAGCGCCTCGCAGGCGGCAGAATCGGAGTCTCCGGAGGTCTGCATCTGCGCAGCGAGCTGAAGCGAGGAGGCTGTCTCGCCGGCGCGCAAAACATAGTCGATGGAGGCGCGACCGACCTCGGAGAGGGCGAAGACGCGGGTCGTCTCGAAGGCGCCCGCATCGGTCTGCGGCGCGGTCGTGCTGGTCACTTCGAGCGTGGTGAGGTCGGAGTAGTCTGCAGCATCGCATCCTGTGCCCAGTGTGGCGCAGAGGAGCGCCCATCGGAGCACCGGAGCGAAGCTGAGCCCGCGGCCGCTCAACGCGTCGAGGGGCGCCACGGGTGTGGCGGCCGGCGGTCCCCCAGCAGCGCGACCATCTCCGCCACGGCGGCCTGAAAGCCGACGAAGAGGGCGCGCGCCACGATGGCGTGACCGATGTTGTACTCTTCGATTTCCACCACCTCGAGCAGCGGAAAGATGTTCTCGTAGTGGAGGCCGTGGCCGGCGGCGACCGTCAGGCCCAGGCTCTTTGCCAGCTTCGCGCCGTCTCGCAGCCGATCAACCTCGGCAGCCTGCTGGCCCGCTTTCGCCTCCGCGAACTCACCGGTGTGGAGTTCGACGATGGAGGCGCCCACCTGCTTGGAGAGCCGAATCTGTTGCTCGGAGGCCTCAATGAAGAGCGAAAGTTCGATGCCGCGCGCGGCACAGGCGACCGCAAAGTCGGCGATCGCTTCTGCGCGCGGTGTGAGGTCGAGTCCGCCCTCGGTGGTTCGCTCCTCGCGCCGCTCGGGCACCAGTGTCACGGTGTCGGGGCGCACGTCGAGCGCGATGGCGATCATCTCCTCCGTGAGTCCCATCTCGAGGTTAAGCGGACAGGTGACCACCTCGAGCAGCAGCCGCACATCGCGGTCCTGGATGTGGCGCCGGTCTTCGCGCAGGTGGACGGTAATCTGGTCTGCGCCTCCGAGCTGCGCCAGCTGCGCGCCCAGGAGTGGCTCAGGGTAGCGCGTCCCGCGCGCCTGCCGAAGCGTGGCGATGTGGTCGATGTTCACGCCGAGGCGGGGCCGGTGCATCTCAGACTCCGAAGTCCTTGGAGATCGCCGCAACGACCTCCTGGGCGAAGGTGCCGATGATGGCCTCGTCGGGCCCTTCAATCATGACCCGAATCTTGGCCTCGGTACCAGAGTAGCGGACGAGGATGCGTCCGTCCTTCCCCAGCTTCGCCTCCACATCCGCCATCGCCGCAGAGGCGAGCGGAAGGCTTGCGAGCGGGCGCTTTTCGGGAACCTTGAGATTGACGAGCACCTGCGGGAGCCGCTGCATGACCTGCGCCAGCTCACTGAGCGGGCGCTGTCGTCCCTGCATCACGTTGAGCACCTGAAGCGCAGCGACGAGCCCGTCACCCGTGGTCGCGTGGTCGAGGAAGACGAGGTGGCCCGACTGCTCTCCGCCGAAATTGAAGCCACCTTCGCGCATCCGCTGCACCACGTAGCGGTCGCCAACGGCGGTGCGCTCCAATCGGATGCCAGCACGCGACAGGGCGTGCTCCAAGCCGAGGTTCGACATGACGGTGGCGACGACGGTGTCGCCGCGGAGGAGCCCATGCTCCTTGAGGTCGAGCGCTGCGAGCGCCATGACTGCGTCTCCATCGACCACATCGCCGCGTTCGTCGATGAGGATGAGCCGGTCGGCGTCTCCGTCGAGCGCGATGCCGAGATGTGCCCCGTGAGACTTGACGGCCGCCGCAGCCTGCTCCGGGTGGAGCGAGCCGCACCCGTCATTGATGTTGGTGCCATCCGGGGTCACGCCAATGGCGAAGACGGTGGCGCCGAGCTCGGCGAGGAGTGTCGGAGCAGCGCGGTAGGCGGCCCCGTTGGCGCAGTCCACGACGATGCGGAGCCCCGAGAGGTCGTACTCCGCGCGGAGCATGGTCTTGAGGTGGGTGACATAGCGTCCCATCGCGTCGTCCACCCGCTTGGCGCGTCCGAGGTCGCGCCCGCGCGCCACCTTCATGGCAGCCGGGCTGTCCATCATGCGCTCGAGGTCCATCTCGACATCGTCCGGCAGCTTGAAGCCATCGTGACCGAAGACCTTGAGGCCGTTGTCTTCGAAGGGGTTGTGCGACGCGCTGAGCACGATGCCGGCATCGGCCCGCATGGAGGTGGTGAGGAAGGCGATGCCGGGCGTCGGGAGCGGCCCGAGCAGGATGACATCGGCACCCGTGCTGGTGATACCGGCGACCAGCGCCGCCTCGAACATGTAGCCGGAGAGCCGGGTGTCTTTGCCGACCAGAATCTTGGCGCGATGGCCGGTCCGGTTGAAGCGCGTGGCCACTGCGCGACCCAACGCCAACGCGGTCTCCACCGTCATGGGAGCGGCATTCGCCGTGCCCCGGATACCGTCGGTTCCGAAGTACCTTCGCTCACTCATGGTCTGATCTCCAGTCGCACACTTTGGCCCAGAAACAGGCTCTTCCGAGGTAGTCTTGCATCAGCGGAGCGTCAACTTGAGTGTCTCCGGCGTGAGCCGCTGTACCTCTACTTCGGGCGGCAGATTGAGCAGCTGCGGCTTCACCCCGTAGGTCCCCGGAAGTTGGCTCGGCAGCTTCAGCAGGTCGATGGTGGCGAAGAGCGATGAGGCGTCGAGTTCGTCGAGCACTGCGCGCGGGCCACGCAGACGCACCTGCAGGCTCTTTCGCTCCAGCGAGGCCCGGTCTGCGTGCGGCCCGAGAAGCTCGATGGCCACCTTAGAGAGCGTGCGGGAGCCTACGGCGCCATCGATGCCAACCGCCACGTCGATGCCGTCGGAGGGGAGCACGACGAAGGGGATCTCCGTGGTGAACCTGACGCGGGCACCGAAGTCCTCTTCACGCCCTTCGACATCGATGGCCTCCGTGGTCACGCTCGATAGCGAGGCGAAGACCGACTGCGGTCCCCGTACCTGAATCTTGTCCGGGATGGGGCGAAGCGAGGTCACCTGGTGGCCCGCCGCCGGCGTACCCCTGGACTCGGCGCGGACGGGCAGCGTCTTGGTCACGACCTTCTCGACCCGGAGGTCGAACGACTCGGGCAAGATGGAGAGCGCCTTCACACCGCGGGGCAGCGGAAGGTCTGCATCGGAGAGGTGGAACTGCCCCTTGCCCGCCGCAGGAAGGGCGAGGTGAATGACCCGCCTTGAGGCATCAGCGAGGCTTGAGAAGCCGCCAGGCGTCGCGACCAGGCGCACCCGAATTTCGGGCGCCTCGCGCACCAGCACCTGGTCTTCGGCGAGGCCATCGACCGCGACCGTGAAGGAGAGTTCGCGCTCGTAGGTTCGCCCCGCAACGACAATTCCGTAGACGAGCGTCGTGAGGATGAGCGCGAAGAGTTTGAGGCGGAAGTTGTCCGAGAGCCAGCGAGGAAGTCTCATTGCGCCTCCGCCGACGGTTGGCGTTGCATGGTCTCGTCCGAGGGGAGCTCGGGGTCGGCTCCGCCAGGCGGCCTGTTGAGGAGCGAGACGAGGAGCTGGCGGAGCTCCGGCATCGTGAGGTCACGCGAGAGGTGGCCGCCGACCGCAACGGTGATGCGCTGCGTGGACTCCGAGACCACCAGGGCGACCGCGTCGAGCTCCTCGGTGACGCCGATGGCGGCGCGGTGGCGGGTGCCCATTGTGCGGTCCACCTCGGCGTTCGTCGTGAGCGGCAGAAAGCAGGCTGCGGCGGCGATGCGGCCGCCCCGGATGATGCAGGCGCCGTCGTGCAGCGGGCTGGCGAGACCCGGGTTGAAGATGGCGAAGAGCACCTCCTTGGAGACCGCCGCGTCCAGCGTCGTGCCCGACTCGGCGAGCGGCGAGAGGTCGGCGTCGCGCTCGATGACCACGATTCCGCCGATGCGTGCCTCGCGCAACATCGAGACGCCCTTCAGCACCTCTTCGACCCAGCCGAGCGCGGTGTTTCGCGAGCGTCCGCCGAGCCACTTCGTCTCGACGACGCGAGAGAAGGCACGCCGGATGTCGTTCTGAAAGAGCACCACTGCGACGAGCACAATCGCGCCGAAGAATTTGTCGAGGAGCCAGTGCAGCGTGGGCAGGCCGAGGTAGTCGTCGGAGGAGAGGAAGTAGCCCGCGACGATGACGATCAGGCCGGTCATCACCTGCATGGCTCGGGTGCCGCGGATGAGCAGCAGCAGCCGATAGATGATGAGGAAGACCAACGAGAAGTCGATGAGCCCCGTGGCGAGGTTTCGAAGTTCGGAGGCGGAGAAGGCGGGCATGCTCTGGGCTGGTTCGGAGTCGGTTGGGGGTGGCTGGTGGTCACCCGCTCCCCCGCTCGGGCGAGGCTACTCGGCTTGCGGCTGTAGGTGAAGCAGCGCGCGCCTCATCGCGACGGCGGCACCGACGTGGTGCGTTCGGAGCACAGCAGCTCCGGCCATCGTGGCGAGAACATGGGCGGAGGTCGTCGCATGCTCGAGCCCCTCGCGCTCGATTCCGGCGACAGCACGCAGCATGGACTTGCGACTGACCCCAACGAGGAGCGGCCGCGGGAGGCGGCAGAGTTCAGGGAGGGCCGAGAAGAGCTCTAGGTTGTGGTGAAGCAGCTTGCCGAAGCCGAAGCCGGGGTCGAGCATCACAGCGTCGCCGGCGATGTCGGCTTCGAGGGCATCCTGGAGCCTGTCGCGGAGCGCCTGTGCGACCTCTCGGGTGACCGATTCGTACTGCGCGCGCTGCTGCATCTCGGCGGGGCGGCCGGTGGTGTGCATGGCGACAAAGCCGAGGCCCATGTCGCGGACCACGGCCAGAATGCGAGGCTCAAAGAGGCCGCCTGAGATGTCGTTGATGATATCGGCCCCCTCGGCGGCAGCGGCCTCGGCGACGGCGGCCTTGGTGGTGTCGATGGAGATCAGCGCGCGGGTCCGACCGCGGAGCTGCCGGAGCACGGGCAGCAGCCGCTCCAGCTCCTCGGCCTCCGATACGGCCGGAGCGCCGGGCCGCGTGCTCTCCGCGCCGAGGTCGATGATCTCGGCGCCCAGCGCTGCTGCCTCAGCGGCCTGGGCGACGGCGGCGTCGATTGAGTCGAAACGCCCGCCATCGGAGAAGGAATCTGGGGTGAGGTTGATGACCGCCATGATGGCGGGACGCCCGGTGATGCCGTGGAGCGTCCCTCTCCGGTGGCGCCAACGCCACGGCTGCATCAGGCTTCGCCGCTCGCCGGGCGGAGGGCGGCCGCCTCAGCGGCGCGCGGGCCGGCGGCATCCTTGGTGTGGAAGGCGGTTGCCGGCTGCGCAGCCTTGGCTGCGGCGCGGGCCGACTCACGGTTCTTGCGGACCTGCTCGATGTTGCCGTGAACGACAGCGTTCACTTCGTCGCCATCGATGGACTCGAACTCAAGGAGCGCCTCGGCGATGCCAATGAGCATCGGCTTGTTGTCTTCGAGGATCTGCTTGGCGTCGGCGTAGCGGCCCTGAAGGAGCTTGCGCACCTCTTCATCCACTTCGATGGCGGTCTTCTCGGAGTAGGAGCGGCCGGCACGGTTGTAGTCGCGGCCGAGGAAGACCTCTTCGCCGCCGTCACCG
>CAIWGR010000173.1 GCA_903912275.1 uncultured delta proteobacterium | reverse complement strand
GCTGCAACACGGTCGCCGGCATCACCCACCTCTGCGGCGACGGGAACGTCGATAACGGCGAGGGCTGCGACGATGGCAACACCACCACGGAGGCCTGCGCCTACGGCGACACCAGCTGCACGATCTGCGACGCCACCTGCAACACCGCTGCCGGCGCGACCGAGTACTGCGGCGACGGCATCACCAATCCCTCCGAGACCTGCGACGACGGCAACGAGCTGACCGAGGAGTGCGACTACGGCACCACCTCGTGCGACGTCTGCGACAGCATCTGCATGACCATTGGCGGTGAGACCGACTTCTGCGGCGACGCCACCGTCGACCCCACCGAGGGCTGCGACCTCGGCACCGACAACTCGGATAGCAACGCGCTCGGCTGCAAGCTCGACTGCACCGTTCCGGTCTGGCCTCCGACCGCGCCCTGGTACACCGACACGGCCTGCGACCTGCCCACCTGCGACGAGGCGGCCACCATCTCCACCGACACCACGGGCGACTGGACGGTCTCCTACGAGACCCTCACCAGTGACTGCGGCAACCTCTCCAACTTCGAGTCTCGCCTGGTCGTCGGCAACATCAAGACCGGCACGCCGCACCCGCTCGATGTCGCCGGCAACTGCGACTACTCGACGAACAACGCGCTCCGGTTTGTCGATGGCGCCTTCAAGAACGACACGCTCATCACCTGCGAGGTCCGTAACCGCGAGGCCGGCATCCTGGAGATGAGCCAGAGCACCATCGTCTTCGGCGACGGCACGGCGACCGGCACCGCGACCTCGATCCTGACCAACATCCCCACCATCCCTGGCCTCGTCGAGGTGCCGGGCGGCCGTTGCACCGCGACCTTCGCCATCACGATGACCCGCAACCCCATCTAAGGGGCCGCGGTCGAAGAGCGCCCTCCCGCGCGAGCGGGCAGGGCGCTTTGCAGTTTTTGAGAGCCACAAACGGAGGGAACATGGCCCGCATTCTCTATCTTCACGGTCTTGAGAGTTCACCCAACGCCGGCAAGGCCACCCGCCTCCGCGAGGAGGGCCACGAGGTCGTTGGTCCGCAGCTCGACCATGCCTCCGACCTCACGGCCTCCATCGCCACCGCGCAGGAGGCCCTCGACGCGGCCCTCGCAGCGGGCGGCCTGGATGTGGTCGTTGCCTCCAGCCGCGGCGGCGCCGTCGCCACTGCGCTCAACCCGCGCGGCGTGCCGATGCTGCTTCTCTGCCCGGCCTGGAAGCGCTTTGGCCTCGATGCCCGCATCTCCGGCCCGGTTCGCATCCTTCACGCTGCCGCAGACGACCTCGTCCCGCTCGCAGACTCGGTCGAACTGCTCGCCCGCTCCGGGCTGCCCGCAGCGTGGCTCACGGTGGTGGGCGACGACCACAAACTCCACGACGCAGCGGCGACCGCGGCCATGTTTGCAGCGGTCCTCGAGCTCGCCGGCGCGACGGCCTAGACGCCGAGCAGTTTGAAGAAGTCGTTGCCCTTGTCATCCACGAGAATGAAGGCGGGGAAGTCCACCACCTCAATCTTCCAGACCGCCTCCATGCCCAGTTCGGACATGTCGAGGACCTCGACCTTCTTGATGCTCTCCGAGGCCAGAATCGCCGCCGGACCGCCGATGCTGCCCAGATAGAAGCCGCCATGCTTCTTGCAGGCATCGGTGACCTGCTGCGTCCGGTTGCCCTTGGCCAGCATCACCAGGGAGCCGCCGAGCGACTGGAAGAGGTCCACATAGGG
>CAIWGR010000172.1 GCA_903912275.1 uncultured delta proteobacterium | reverse complement strand
GGGCTCGGCGCCTGCGATGACGAGGTTGGGCCGGTAGCGGAGCGGGTCGGCGGAGATACCGGCGGCTGCGGCGGTGGCCTCCACGGAGGCGAGGTTGACGACGAGCAACGGGAAGCCGTCGGCAAAGGAGACCTGGTCGCCGGCGGCGTAGCGAGGGTCGACGGGGCGCAGGAGATGGGGCGGCTGGTAGACGAGGCGGACGGGCTGGCCGAGCCGGTCGGAGAGCCAGCGGGCGGCCGTGTCGCCGGCGTCGAGCGCGGGCACGGGACCCTCCCAGACGGTCACGTCGCGGAGGCCGTCGACGGGGTAGCCGACGGTGATGCGGTCAAGGCCGTCGCGGAGGGAGATACCCCCACGAACGGGTTGGTCGACGAGGCGGACCATGGCCGGTAGGGTGCGCTGCGTGAGCTGTTCTCCCGCTGCGTCAACGACCATCCAGGTGCGGTCGTGCTCGAGGCCACGGGGGCCGACAAGGGCGCTGCCGAGCGGCTGCGCGGCGAGCGACTTCACGGGGTAGCGGTAGAGCGCGTGGAGCGTGAGCAAGGGTGCTCCGGGGACCGCGGATCAGTCTGCGGCGGCGTCGGAGACGAGCGACTGCGGCGGCCGGATGCGGAGCCGCTTCACGCGGCGGCCGGATGCGTCGAGGACCTCGAGAAGGTAGCCCTGGTCGGCCTTGTAGGTGGAGCCCACCTCGGGGATCGAGCCGGCGAGCGAGATGGCGAGGCCGGCGACGGTGGAGAACTCGTCGTCTTCGGGGAGCTCCCAGTCGTGGGCCCGGTTGATGTCGCGGATCTGGGCTTTGCCCTCGGCGATGACGGAGCCGTCGGCTTCGATCTTGAAGCTCTCCGCGACCTCGCGGTGGTGTTCTCCAAAGAACTCGCCGGCGAGCTCTTCGACGAGGTCATCCATGGTGACGAGGCCGCAGAGGCCGCCGGTCTCGTCGACGACGAAGGCCATGTGGAGGCGATCCTGCTTGAGCTGGTCGAGGAGGTCTACCGCAGCCTTGGTCTCGGGCACAAAGACGGGCTTGCGGATGAGCTTGGCGAGGTCGAGCGAGTCGCCGCTGATGAGCGAGGGCAGGAGGTCTTTGATGGAGAGGTAGCCGATGATCTCGTCGAGCTCGCCGCGGTAGACGGGGATGCGGGTGTGGCTGGTGCCGGAGATGGTCTTGCGGAGCGCGGCGGGGCTGATGCCAACCTCGATGGCGACGACGTCGCTCTTGGGGATCATGACGTCCCAGGCGGTGAGGTCTCCGAAGGCGAGGGCGCGGGTGGCGAGGTCGGAGACCCGCTCGTCGATGGTGTCGTCCGCGGCCTCTTCGATGAGGTTCTCGAGCTCTTCGCGGGTGTGGCGGCTCTCGGCAAAGTTGGTGGAGTCGCCGAAGGGCCGCAGGATGATGTTGGAGGTGGCTGTGAGCAGCCGGATAAAGGGCGAGAGGGCCCGGCTCAGGACGAGGAGGAGGGGCCCGATGAGGAGGGCATACCGCTCGGTGGTTCGGAGCGCGAGGGACTTGGGAACGAGCTCGCCGAGGACGAGCGAGAGGAAGGAGAGGCCGGCGACGACGAGTCCGAGCGCGACCGGTGCGGCCACCTTGGGATCCATGATCCCGAGAGAGATGATGTAGGCGGCGACATCATCCGAGACGGAGGCACCTCCGTAGGCTGCGGCACCGCTCGAGATGACGGTAAGGGCGACTTGGACGGTGGCGAAGAGCCGCTCGGGGTTCTCGCGGAGGGTCTCTACAGAGCGGGCGGAGTTGCTGCCCTTCTCGGCCAGTTCACGGAGCCGTGACTTGCGGACATTGAGCAGCGCAATCTCGGCGCCTGCAAAAACGCCGTTAGCGAGAGTCAATACCACCAGGATCAACAGCTCTTGTAAGATGACAACAACTCGTCAGAGGACCCGCGCGCGGCGCGGTAACAGCGTGGCGGATAGTCGAACGGGCGGGGTCCTTCAAGTTTGCTTCGGGGCGGCGGCAAAGGCGTCTGCGACGGCACGGCGGTCGACCTTGCCGCCGGCTGTGTGCGGGAGCGCGTGGACGAGGCGAAGGAGACGCGGGAGTTTGAAGGTGGCGAGCCGGTCGGCGAGTGCTTCGCGTAGGGCTTCGAGCGTGAGCGAGGCACCGGGGCGGAGCACGAGCATGGCGCCGACCTCTTGGCCCCAGCGGTCGGAGGGACGCGCTACGACGCAGGCCTCGGCGACTTCGGGCACGGTGCGAAGGGCAGCCTCGATTTCGGCGGGGTAGATGTTCTCACCGCCGGAGACGATGAGGTCGGAGCGGCGCGAGACGAGGCGGAGCTGGCCGTCGGGAAGGAGGAGGCCCAGATCGCCGGTGCGGAGCCAGCCGTCGCGGAGGCGCTCTGCAGTTGCCTCGGGCTGGGCATGATAGCCCGTCATGAGCGAGGGGGAGGCGACCTCGATCTGCCCTACCCCATCGGCAGCCGGGTCGGTGATCCGAAGGCGGTAGCCGGGAAGCGGGAGGCCGCAGGCGCCGGGTGCGGCGGCGGTCTGCGCCAGGGTGGCGGTGGTGACCTGGGCGGCGGCCTCGGTGAGGCCGTAGGTAGTTGCGATAGGCCAGCCTGCAGCGATGGCGCGGCGGACGAGGTCGGGCGGTGCGGCGGCGCCACCGAGCAGCAGGGTGCGGAGGGAGGGGGGCGGTGTGGCGCCGGCGTCGATCAGGTCGCGCAGCATGGTCGGCACGAGCGAGAGGCGGGTGATAGCCTCATCGTGCAGCGCCGTGGCCACAGCGCCGGCATGAAAGCGGGGCTGGGCGACAACGAGGAGCCCGTCGTGGAGCCCGCGGAGGAGGATGGAGAGGCCGCCGATGTGGGCGAGCGGCATGCAGGCAAGCCAGCGGTCATCCGGGCCGGTCTCGAGCCGCTCCGACGAGGCAGCGGCGGCGGCCCAGAGCGCCTCGAGCGAGAGCATGGCCCCCTTCGGACGGCCGGTGGTACCGGAGGTAAAGAGGAGCAGGAGCGGCGCGCCGGAAGAGGCCCGCGCTGGCTCGGGCGCGGAACCCTGCAGCAGCACTTCGCGGTCGACGGCGCAGGTGGGGATGGAGGCCGCGATGGGCGAGTCTGCAACGAGCAGGTCGGCGGCCGATGCTGCCAGTTGGGCGTCTCGCTCGGCGGCTGTGAGACGGGGGTGGAGGAGGATGAGGGTCCGCTGCCCAAGGAGGGCGCCGAGGAGGGCTGCGGCGGTGAGCAGCGGATCGGCGGTGGCGAGGGCGATGCGGCGGGCGGGGGAGTGGGATGCGGCGTCTGCGACACGGAAGAAACGGTGCGACGCGTCACGCAGCTCGCCCCAGGTGTAGGTGGCCGCATCGAGCCGGAGCGCAGGCGTTGCGGCGCGGCTGTCGAGCAGCGCGGCGAGCCGGTCGCGGAGGGCTGTCACGCCTGCTCCCAGAGCGATGCGGGGAGGCCCAGGCCTGGACGGTTTGGCACCTCCCAGCGGGGCCTGTCCGGCAGGTCGAAGAGATCTGATGCGAGGAGGTGGCCGGTGGCGTGACCGCCGGAGAGGCCGCCTGCCGCACACTCCACCGCCGCGGAGAGGTGGCGGGCTGCGAGGCGGCCCACAGCAGACTCGATGAAGTTGGTTACCAGCACCTGGCCACCCGCGGCCTGGAGGCTACGGGCGAGATCGTAGGTCTGTGCGACGCCGCCGAGCACAGCGGGCTTGAGCACGAAGGTTGCGACGGGGGCGAACGGCAGAAGTTCGTCGCGTGAGAGCTCCGTCATCGACTCGTCGAAGGCGTAGCGTTGGTGGCCCTCACGAAGCCGTGCGAAGAAGTCGGAACGGCGCGCGGCCGGCATGGGCTCCTCGAGAAAGTCGAGGCCAGGCTGGTGGAGCGCATCGAGGAGCGGGTCGTCGCCAGCGGAGGCGAAGGAGCGGTTGGCGTCGAGCCGGACCGAGAGTCGGAGCGCTGTGTGAAGGCCGGCGTCGAGGAGTGCGGCGACGGCAGCCGCGGTGGCGGGCGAGAGTTTCACCTTCACGGCGCGGAAGCCGGCAGCGGCGACGGCCTCGAACTGGGGTTCGAGGGAGCCGGCGCCGGTGAGCGCATGGCTGGTTGCGGCGAGCGCCTCGTGGGGCTCGCGCTGGGCGAGGAAGTGGGCGAGCGGGAGACCGGCGCGATGAGCAGCCAGGGCGGTAGCGGCGGTGCGGATGGCGGAGCGGGCGATGGGGGTGGCGATGCTCGGCTCTTCGCCCGTTGCCTCCCAGCGGAGCAGCGCTGCCTCGCAGGCGGCGGCTGACTCGGTGCCCCAACTCTCCCAAGGGGCCGCATCGCCGACGCCCTCGTGCTCGCCGTCGCTGAGCCGCACGAGCCAGCCGCCACGATCGGCGGGCACCCCCGAGGCGGTGGTCGGCGGCTGGCGCCAGGCGAGCCGGTAGGGCTGCAGGCTCCGTGCGGCCATCAGAAGCCTGCGAGCGCGCCGGCCCCGAGCGAAAGGGCGAGCAGGAAACAGACGACGGCAAGAAGTCGAGCCGTCTCGCCGAGGGAGGGGTTGAGTGCGGCGCCGTCGCGGGCCATGAAGTTTCGGTAGGCGGCACGGGCCACCGGCAGCGCAAGGAGCGCACCGAGCGGGGCGGGCGAGCGCAAAAGGGCGGCCAGCCCGAGGATGCCGACGAAGCCTGCGACGAGGAGCGCCAGATACCAGCGACGGGTGGCCTGCTCGCCCCAGCGGACAGCCAG
>CAIWGR010000171.1 GCA_903912275.1 uncultured delta proteobacterium | reverse complement strand
CGCAGCGCGGGAATCGCCACGTGTCGGAAGTAGACTGTCGCTCCTTGGCCGGCGCTGTACTTCGTGACGTAGCAGCTATGCGCCCGCAGCTCGCCGTCGACCGCGATTCCGAAGCTGCACGCCTGCTCCTGCCCCAGGTACTCCTGAATCACCCACGGCTCCTCGTCCGAGACCGAGAGAGAGGCGACGCAGGACGGGTCCGTGGGCAGGATCAGCGTTCGGCTCGCGAACCTCGAGTAGACCGGCTTCAGCACGAGCGGATCGCGACACTCGATTGCGCCTGCGAGCGCCTCGCGCGTCGTTGCCAGGCGCGTTCGCGGCACGCGGAGACCCATCGCCTCCGCAACCTGTACGAAAGTGTCCTTTCGGTGCAGCGGCTCGAGGCGCTCGATGGGCTCCACGAAGACCCGGCAGCTTGCCGGAAAGGCGTCCCGCACGCGGGCCACATGAAAGATTTCTTCGCAGGTCGGCAGCAACAGGGAAACGCCGTGCTCGGTCACGATCCGCACGAGCGCATCGCGGAATGCGTTGAGGTCCTCGTTGGGTGACGGAATGCGGAACGAGGCGGCGACGTGCCGCGACCCGTCGCACGGGTGAACCGCAATGCAGTCCGCGACCAGCACGCGGTGCCCTGCGAGCGCAAATAGCCTCGCATACTCCAAGGTGACGGGCGCCCGCCCGCCCGTGAGCAGCACGGTGCGCGCCGGCGTCGGTTCACTGCCCGCGGCCTCGGTCGCTTGGGGGCCTTGCGGCAGGGGTGCGGCGCTCATCAAGGGTGCCTCTCGAGCAGGGGACGCCTGCCTCGTCTCGATGCCACTACGGCCCCGTGACCGTGACGGTGATGGCGTCGCCGCCGACCACCACGCCGTGCCGGTTCACAGCCTCGAACTCCAGCGTCTGCGCACCGAGCGGGAGCACAAGCGTGAGCTGCCAATGCGCGCTGTCGAGCCAGCTTACCGCGAGCGGCGTCGTGCGGCCCGCGATGCGGATGCTCGCCACATCGAGCCAGCCCACGCCCTCGAGCACCACCGTGCTGCTGGCGCTGCTGAAGTCGGCGCCGGCATTGGTTGTGATGGCAAAGGCCTGCATCGGCACCGTCGCGAGGATGCCATCCGATGCGTCGTTCATCACAAAGTTGGCCCGCTCCATCAGGAAGTCGAGGTAGCTGTCGAAGGGCTGGTTCGGCAGCAGCGCCGCAAGGCGGGCGTTGGAGCGCGCCATAGTCGTCTCGTTGTAGACATCCTCGATGAGCCCCTGCAGCTTGGCGTAGTAGGCCCGCTGCGCGCCGGGGAGTTCGAGCAGGCGGAAGTGCTCGCGGCTCGCCACCACCGCGCCATAGGGTCCGACGATGAAGTCGAGGTCGTGCGGAAAGAGCAGCATGCGGCCATCTGATGGCCGCTGGTAGAGCTGGGCGTTGTGCTGGGCGCCATCGCCATACTGGTCCACGGCCCCCGCGAGCGCCATGAGCGCAAACGAGCTCAGCCACTGGTCCACATCGATGACCCTTCGAATCTCCGGCTCAAAAAGCGGCGCGGCCAGGTCGAAGGCCTTCGACATCGCGATGATGCCGCTGAAGTCGTCGCGCCCCCGGTTGTTCTTGATGAGGAAGTTGTAGCGATAGTCCTCCGCTCGGTCGCCGAGCGAGGTGAGGCTGGTGCCGACCACGTTGTCTGGCTGCGGCAGCTTCGCGCCCGTCGGGGTGCCATCAAGGGTCGTCGTCGGGTAGTAGATGAGCTCATACTCGAAGACGGTGCCGTCGGAGCCGTTGGCGAACTGGT
This sequence comes from uncultured delta proteobacterium, assembly GCA_903912275.1. Classification (GTDB taxonomy): domain Bacteria; phylum Myxococcota_A; class Bradymonadia; order REDH01; family REDH01; genus CAIWGR01. Next base: position 3,593 of record CAIWGR010000171.1, on the reverse strand, counting down.
TGTCGAGCATGAGGTCGCCGAAGCGGCCCGTCTGCAGGCCCGCTGTGCCGGAGTGTTCGGGGCGCGGCGCGATGAGGCGAACCGCATCATTGTACTCCGTCGCGAGCGAGCCCGCGTTGGCCATCGCGATGTCCAGGAGCAGCTCGCGCTGGCCCGTGTTGACGCCCTGCGAGCGGTCAAGCGAGACGCTCGAGAGCACGCCGCGGAGCTGCTGCAGCGGGTCGAAGGAGACATTGAAGCCGAGGCGTGCAGTCTCAGGCCGACCCCGCTCGCTGCCCTTGGCGCGCACGCCCACATCGAAGAAGGCCTGCCGCTCGTCGTAGATCAGTGTTGCGCCTGTCGCAGCGTTGCTCATGACATTCGTGATGGCCACAAAAGCGTCGCTGTCGGCGGCGGTCATCAGGAGCCGCACGGTATGGTTCGGCGCGGGCGCGAGCGGCGTGGCGACCGCGAAGAGCGCGCGAGAATCGGGGCCCGCCGCGGGGAAGTTTGCGGCAGCGCCAAGGGCGTCTGTGGCCGTCACCCAGAACTGCACGAGCGTGCCATCCAGCATGCCCGGCAGCACCGCCTCGTAGCGCCCGTCGCCGAGCGCAGCCATCGTCGTAGGCTCCGGCGCGAGGCCATTCTCCGAGGTCCAGAGTATCACCTCCGCGACGCCCTCGGGGTCGGCGGCTGCAATCACGACACGCACTGGCTCGTCTGGTGCTGGAACGATGGGAGAGACCTTCAGCCCTGTGAAGGTGGGTCCGATGTTCTCCACCGCGCGGCTGTTCGCTCGGCCGGGCGTTCCGCCGAGGGCAGGGCGGGCGAGGCGGGTCGTCTGCGACAACCGGTTGAAGAAGATGCGGCTGTTGAGCTGCGCGCTGCCGGCCACCCAGCGGGCGCGGAAGGAGATCTCGTAGGTGCGGCCATTCTGCACGCTCCGGCCGTTCGAGAGCGTGGCCGAAATCTGGTTGTGCATGTGCTCGGTGGAGCCGGTGGCGATGATGCGAAGCACCCCGTTCGAAGCGTCGTCCGGGTCGGTATCGAGGCCACTCTTCGCATGGGTTCCGATAAGTCGCCAACCTACGAGCGGTGCCTCAAAGTCGCCGCCTTCGAGCATCTCCACGGGTGTGCCGTCCGGGTCTTCGACGATGTGAAGGTCGTCGAGCAGCACCTCGCCTTCGGACAGCATGCCGAGCACGAACTCCTTCCAGGTGCTGTCGTTGCCGACGGGGCTGCGCGCCGCGACGCCCCGGTAGCGGACCTCCTGCCAGACCGCGCGTCCCGACTCCTCGCTCGGCGCCCAAGCCTCGGGCTGCGCGTTGTCGGCGTCGGGGTCGCGGAGTTCGAGGCTCGAGCCGCCGCCCGCGGCAAGGTAGGACCAGCGCCCCTCGGTTGCGTAGCGGACCTCGTCCACGGTCACGCCGCAAATGTCGCGCAGCGCGAGCCGCTCTCCGGCGGACGACAGCCCACCGTTGGTCGGACCCAGCGCCGAAACGCCGGGATGGTCGAGCATGAAGCCAACGGGGTCTGCTGCGACAACGAGATAGCCTCCGGGCTCGATCGTTGTGCCGAGCGGAAAGTTGTAGATGAGCGCGTCGACGAGGCTCCAGCGGTCGAGCACGACCGGTTCGTTGCTCCGGTTGTAGAGCTCGACCCAGTCGCCGGGGTTCGTTGCTGCAGCGTCGTCCTGCAGGTCGCTGACCATCAGCTCCGAGATGACGACGTCGCCCGTAAGCGGCGGCGCAGGAGCCTCCTCCGCCTGCGCGCCAACCAGCGCATCCACGGTCATCGAGAACCGAAGGTCGCGGCCCGCCGCCGCGCGGTGCACCTCGACCGCGATGAGGTTCTCTCCGGTAACGACGAGGTCGGCGGGGATGCTCAGCGTCTGCAGCCCAAGGCCTGCTCCAAGCGCGGGTGTGGTGCTGTCGATGGGGCCGGCCGGCATGTTCTCGCGGAGCACCTCCACGCCGTTCAGATAGACCACCGCGCCATCGGCCGCGTCGAGCTTCACCTCCAGGGAGCGAAGCTCGGCGCGCAGGCTCTCGTCGACCTCTACCCGCGTCCGGAACCAGCTCGTGATGGAGGCGGGGGCGACGATGCCGCCGACGGGAACGACCGGCTCCAGGAGACGGAAGAGGGCATAGGTCTCGTTGCGGTTGATCTGGGAATTGCTGCCAAAGGTATCGGACCAGACAGGGCGGCCGACCGTGAATGCGCTGCCCGTGACGCCGCCCCACGGCCCCGCGGTGCTGGCCTGATCGACGGCAGGCGTCGCGAAGGTGACGGCGGCAATCGCGTTGGCAATGAGCGAAGAGAGGACACCCACAGCGGGAGCCGCAGCAGTGAGGCTGTCGCCGGGCGTGGCCCTGTTGGCGCCGAGGATGAACTGCATCGTGCTGCGGGCGGTGAAGAGCGTGGCGGCGTCGGGGCGGGTGACCTCGCCGACCACCATCTGCGGCGAGCCGCTGTCGCCAAGCGACTCCCACGCTGCAACCCAGAGCAGTTCGCCGGGCGCGGCGTCGAGCGAGAATGACTCCACCGAGCTCCAGTCGCTCACCGCATCGCGGCCGACCAGTCGCAGCCCCTCGCCGTTCGGTCCGCCGAGGTAGAGCGCAAAGTGGTTGTCGGCGGTGAACTTCGCGACGGGGAGGTCGGCGGCCAGGAGGAAGGGGCCGCGCTCCTCGGGCCAGCCCGTGTCGTCGAAGGTGGGATCGGCAAGGTTGACGAAGGAGATATCGGCCCCATCATCTTCTCTGCGCCACGAGGAATCGGGCGTCACGAGCGCGGCAACGCCATCGACGATGGCCGCGTTGGGCGCCCCAGGCGTGCCTCCCACCTGGCCGCTCGGCGCCCAGTTTTCGGCCAGCGCAGACCAGCTGTCGCGCTCCTTCTTGGCCAGGGAATAGCCGGCGCCGATCACGGGCCATGGCGTGCTCGCGGTCCAGACCATCGCATCCATGATGCGGTCGGCGTTGTTGCGGAGCTCAAGCTGGCCGCCGCTCGCAGGCAGGCGTCCCGTCAAGGGGCCGAAGGTGGCCGGCGCCAGCGTGGCAACGGCGACAACGAGCTGCTGCCCGCCGAGCAGCATGCTGCCTTCGGGGAAGGTGTAGGTGGCGGAACCAGAGATGCGCCAGCCAGACATGTCGAGGTCGAGCGCCTGCTGGTTGGTGATCTCAATCCAGGCTGCGCCTGCATCGCCGCCCGCTGGGGTGACACCGAGCTCGTTGAAGACGGCTGCGCCGCCGGCGCGCCGCGGGCTCCGCGTCCAGGCGGTTTCCGGCCTGCAGACGGGTGTCGTATCGGGTTCGACGGTGGTGTCGGTGGTGTCGTCGACCGAGGTGTCTTCGACCGACGTGTCTTCGACCGAGGTGTCGTCGACCGAGGTGTCGTCGAGCGTGTCCGGTTCGATCGTTGTGTCCACCGAGGTATCCTCGATGGCAGTGTCGACGGAGGTATCGACGGAGGTATCGACGGAGGTGTCGAGCGCGGTGTCGGGTTCGACTGCCGTATCGACCGAGGGGTCCTCAGCTGTGTCCGGCGAGGTGTCGTCAAAGGCGACATCGGCGAAGGGGTCAGTCGCATCTGCGCCGCTGCTGGTGTCTTCGATG
>CAIWGR010000170.1 GCA_903912275.1 uncultured delta proteobacterium | reverse complement strand
TTCCTCGCCATCTCACCCGAGCTCGGCTCCACATTCATGTGCAGGAAGACCGAGTCGTCGAGCACCGTCGCACCTTCGCGCGGCATCACCACCTCGACCCCCGAGGCGCCCTCAGGCAGCGGAATCACGATGGCACCTGTCGCAGGATTCGCCCTGTCGAGCGGCGGAGAAACATACCGCACAGGACGGTCTACGGAGAGCGTCCAGACCTGGCTCACCGCCACAAAGTCCTCCGAGGCCTCTAGCACCGTCACCACCCGGCTGGCAAAGACCGCGCTCTTGTCGCCCGTCTCCTCCAGCAACCGGATGGTCGTCTCCTGCACGCCCGCGCTCTCGAGCGAAAGCCCCGCCTTGGCGAAGACATCGGCGCTGCCCGTGACCCGCGCAAAGGCCTGCAGCCCCGGCATGACCGGCAGCTCCACCACAGCGTCGCCCGAGCCGTCCGTGACCGCCTCACGCGTCGTCATCACCTGATGCGGCGGCGCAATCACATCCACCTGCACCTTCTGACCAACCGCAGCGACCGGCTTGAAGGCCGCATCGAGCCGCTCCACCCGCACGCGCACGGTCACACGCGAGGTGTCGAGCACCACGCCCGACCCCTCGGGCAGCGCGGCCGCCACGGCAGGCGCAGCAGGCCGCGGACCATTCGTCGCCACCTTCGCAGCGGCAGCAGAGAAGGCACCCTTCTCCCATGCGACCGCACCCGAGCCCTCAGCACCCACGGCCGCGCCCGACAGCAGCAGCGCAGCGCAACAGGCCAGAGCCGCATGGAGCGTGCTGCGCCGCCTCATCCTTCACCCGCCAGCTTCTTGCGACGGAGCCGCGCCACAGCCGACCAGCCCTCCGCATCGGCATCGGCAAGAATCGGAGCAGTCACCGCAGCCACCGCCTCCCGCGCCATCGCCTCATCCGCATCGCTGCCACGGAGCGCATCGAGGTCGCGCGACACCGCCAGCGTCAGCCGCTCCAGCCGGCGCAGCACCGCATCACGATCCCGCTCGCTCATCTTCCCCATCTCGGCATCGAACCGGATGTTCCGCATCTGCTGCAGCAAGAGCGCGCGGCGCTCTGCAAGCTCCGTCAGCCGAAGCAGCTCCTCGTCTTCGCTGCTGTCGAGCCTGCGCGCACCCTCCTGCTGGAGCAGCCGCCACGCCCGCGCGAGCGACAGCGCGATGACCACCAGCGAGAGCAACGCAGCCGCGATCGGCAGCAGCTTCACAGCGCCCCCTCGTCGGCCGCCACCTCAGCACGCAGCCGCGCGAGCGCCTCGGCATCATCCTCAACCTCACCCTCCGCAGCGGGAACTGTCGCACCCGCTCCGGGCGAAAGCTTGCGCGACAGTACGACGAGCAGCCCAAGACCGGCGAGCACGCCCGCCGCAGGAACCATCCACGAGGCCCGGCGGTTCGCTGCGTCGAGCGGAACGGCCACCGCGGCAGCCCCACGCTCGGCGACAAACATCGCCAGAATCTGCTCCACGCTCTTTCCATCCTGCAGCAGCTTCCGGATACGCCGCTTGTCCTGGTTCGAAGGGAAGCAGGAGGGGCTCGCCAGCGAGAGCGACTTGCCCGCACAGCCCGAGCAGGTCGTCATCACCAGATCGTAGGCTCGGTGCGCATCGGCCTCCTGCGCCGCCGTCAGCTCCACCGAACTTCCATTGTCGATCAGCGGCGCCTCAGCGTGCGAATCCGGCGGCTCTGCCGCCCAGGCATCCATGCGGTAGCCAAGCATGACAGCAGGAATGACCACAATCAGCGAAGCAGCGGTCATCTCCGCCCGTCGCACCCAGCGCCGCGCCAGCGACGGAACCCGCTCCGACTCTGGCTCCGGCCACAGGCAGACAACCGTGCCGAGCAAGAGCAGCAGACCGCCAAACCAGAACCACCAGGTGAAGGGCGACACGGCCAGTTTGAAGGCCGCCGTCTGCCCCTGCTCATCAAAGTTGAGCAGCGCCACATAGACATCCTCGAGCGGCGTCGAGTGGATGTAGATCTCCGAGGTCACCTTCATCATGTCGCCCTGGCCGCCCGAGACCAACGCATAGTTGTTGTAGTCCCAGCGCGCCGGCGTCAGCTCGCCCAACGACTTGCCGTCGCGGAAGAGCGTCATGCGCGCGGTGTAGGCAACCCGGTCAACCTCGTCCTTCACCAGCAGGTCGTCGAACCGCACCTCGTAGTCGCCCACCTTGGCAGACTGGCCCACCTTCATCGTCGGGTCGGCATCCACCTTCACCACGTTGCCCACCAGCGCCAGCCCCACACAGAGGATGCCGATGTGAACCACGTAGCCGCCATACCGGCGCCGGTGCTTCGCAAACAGCGACGCAAGCGCTGCCAGCCAGCCCATCTCGCCGTCACGCCGCTTCGACCGCGCTCCCTCGTAAAACTCGATGGCGATGGTCGCCACGTTGGCGATGATTACTGCGAAGGCAAACAGGCCTAGCCCCATCGCGTAGCCGTCCGACTTCACCCCAAGCGCCTTCACGCGGCCGAAGTAGTAGGCCGTCGCCAGCACCGGGGTCACCACCAGCGCGATAACCACAGGCAGCGTGAAGTTCCGCTTCAGCGACTCCTTCGTCGCCTTCCGCCACGGCAGCAGCGTACCCACCATCATCGCCATGAACATGACGATACCCATCGGCATGACCCAGGTGTTGAACCAGGGCGGCCCGATCGTCATCTTCTCGCCGCCCGCAAGCTCCTTGAGCTTCGGAAACAGCGTGCCCCAGAGCACCACAAAGGCCATGCCCATCAGCACCCAGTTGTTGGCCAGGAAGGCCGTCTCACGCGAGACAGGCGACTCGAGATCGCGCTCCGAAGCCAGCGACTTCCACCGCCACGCCACCAGCGTCACACTGAAGAGGGTGAAGCCGATCAAAATCGTCAGAAAGAGCCCGCCCACCTCGCTCTCCGCGAAGGTGTGCACCGAGCTGATCAGCCCCGACCGGGTCATGTAGGTCCCGAGCAGCGTCAGCAGAAACGTCGTGCTCAGCAGCACCACATTCCACCGCTTCAGCATCCCGCGGTGCTCCTGAACAATCACCGAGTGGATGTAGGCCGTCGCCGTCAGAAAGGGCACAAGCGCCGCGTTCTCCACAGCATCCCAGGCCCAGTAGCCGCCCCAGCCCAGCTCACGGTAGGCCCACATGCCGCCGAGCACATTTCCAACGCCCAGAAAGAGCCACGAGATGAGCGTCCACTTCCGCGTCGCCTTCAGCCACTCCGCAGAGGTCTGGCCGGCCAGCAGCGCTGCCATGCCAAATGCGTAGGGCACCGCAAAGGTCGCAAACCCAGACAGCAGACAGGGCGGATGAATCGTCATCAGCGGGTTCTGCAGCAGCGGATTGAGGCCCGCCCCCTCCACGGGCGAATCGATGACCGCAAAGGGCTTGAAGGGCGCCGTCTTGAAGTTGAGCACCACCAGGAAGGCGAAAGCCAGCAGCGCAATGATAGCGTGGAAGAAGGGCATGACCCGGTGAAGCCTGTCCCGATTGGCCCAACTCGCGGCGCTCGCGAAGGTCGTCGCCGTCGTCGTCCAGAAGAGCAGGCTGCCCTCCTGGCCACCCCAGAAGGCCGCCAGCGTGTACCAGAACGGCATGCGCGAATCGCTGCGACCCTGCACATACCGGACGCTGAAATCGTGATCGACGAAGGCATGCGCAAGGAGGGCCGACGCCAGCATGATGAGTGCGGTTGTCGTCCAGAGCAGATACCGCGACATCTCACCGAGCGGCCGCGAAACGCGGAACCCACCCAGGAAGCCGACCACCACCGTCAGCAGCGCCGAGCCGAGCGCGAGCGCAAGCGCGATGGATCCAATCTGGTTCATGCAGACACCTTGCTAGCGGGGGATGCCTTCCGGGTGCTTCGCACCGCCGACGCCGGTCGGCGCCTTGGCATCGTATCGCGACGGGCACTTGGCCACGACATCTTCCGCGACAAACAGATTTGGCGCCTCCATATGACCCAGCGCAACCACCTCGGCCTCGTCCGTGAAGGTATCGGGAAGCGGCCCCTCAAAGACCACCTCGACCACCTTATCGGCCTCCACCAACTGGAAGTGGTGGATGTCCAGACTCTCCTTCTTCAGGAAGTGAGAGCCGCGCACAACCTTGCCCTTGATCCGGAACTCATCGCTGCCGATCTCGGGCGCCTTCGCCTGCGCTTCGGCCACCGTGTAGAAGTAGACTTGGCTGTCGAACGAGCTGAACGCGATGCCGCTCACGGCCGCAGCCGCAACCACCATCGCCACAACGAAGCGCAGGTTGCTCTTGCCATCCTTCGGGCGGCGATAGGCGACCTCTTCGGCCTCCACCTCTGCTTGTCTCTCATCAGCGTTCATGGCTCATCCTTGCTGTCCCGCTTTGGCATGGGCGACCTAGGGCGACCGCTTGCACCGCGCAAGCAAGCCGCGCTGCTTTAGGGCTCGTCCGGCATGTCGTCGTCGTCGCAACCGCCGCTCTCCGAACCGACTTCGTCAAAGCAGACCGCATCGCGCATCGCTGCGGCCCGCTCGTCGGCAATGCCCAGCGCCCGTCGCAGATGCAGCAGAAACTCCCGCTCCTCTGCGTCGAGCTCCGCGTCCGCCATCGTAATGGAGAGCGCCAATCCATAGGCATTCTCGCGCTCTTCGTCCGTCACAAACTCGGCGCCGAGCTCTGCTAGGCGCCCCTCTACACCGCGGCGGCTGAACTCCTCCAGGCGGTGCTCAATGCTTGCACGGATGTGCTCCTCCGGCAGACCGTCAAACTCCGGCCGCGACAGGATGAAGGCGATGACCGTCGCGAGCTCGATGTCGGCAAAGTGGCCATCGCTCATCCCCGCCATCAGCAGGCAGTCGAGATAGGCATCCACCGGCACAACTCGCTCCGGCCAGGCAGCCTCAGCGCTCCCCTGGATCTCATCAAAGGCACGGGCGACATCGCTCTCGTGAATCCCGAGCACGCCCTGCATCTCGCGCAGAAACTCCACCTCAGAAGGCTCGATCGCGCCGTTCGACAGCGCCGTCGATACCGATGCACGGAAGGCCAACACCCGTTGCGGGTAGCCCCGCAGCGCCCCGGCAAGCGCATA
>CAIWGR010000169.1 GCA_903912275.1 uncultured delta proteobacterium | reverse complement strand
TCCACGCAGCAGTATCTGACCGCCAACGGCGCACGAAACGACCTGTTTGCGGAGAACTTCATCTTCTGTCCGCAGGCGCCGACGATTGTGCATCAGGTGGAGCTCTGCATCACCCGCGCTCCAGGCCAGACGATGACGCTGGCGGGCAGCTACGCCGGCGACTCCCGCTGGGAGGTGGACGACTTTGCGCTGTTCGAGACACGGTCGCGCGGCGTGCTCTTTGCCGATGGCTTCACCACGCAGCACCATCCGGGCGACAACAACTTCTGGTGCGGTGCGCTGGGCGAGCCGGCCGGCCACCTCTGCCCCGCCAGCACGGGCTGCGTTGCCTCGCTGCGCGAGGTGGCGACGGGCCGTATGCTGACGCCGATTGCGACCACCGAGGCGCTGGCGCCCACGCTCCGCCGGTTTGATGATGGCGCGGTCCATGTGGAGTCGCTGCTGCCCGATGATGGCCGCTCGGTGGACCTGACCGTGACCGCGCTCGACACCGGCATCGAGGGGAACCTCGGGCCAGGGCTCTACCTGCTCATGGGGCCGCCCTAGGGCCGCACATGGCGAGCAAGCGTGGCCAAGCGGCGATGAAGTAGTCGCGGGTGCGTGGCCATTCCTCGTGGTCGTCGTTGTCGGGCCACCCGCTGTGGGTGAGCGTGACCAGCGTGCCGCCCTCCGATGGCGTGAAGCTGACCTCGACACGGGTGAACCGGGCGCGGCTGTAGGGGAGTGGCGGCGGCGCGTTCCAGGTGAAGGCGAGCCGCTGGCCGCGCGCTGCTTCGAGGATGGTGCAGCCCTCGCTGCCCCGTTCGCCAGCGGGGCCGTCGTCGAGGAAGTACCACTCGTAGCGGCCGCCCGGATGGGGCTCGATGGAGGTCTCGACGCCTATCTCGCGCAGGATGATGGCACTGTCGGTGAGCCGGTCGAAGGCCTCGTCGGGGCCGCAGGCCCAGTGGGCGGTGACGGTGAAGGCCTTCATGCCCGCTCGGCGCTCCGCTCCGACAGCCAGGCGGCGATGGGGGCGAAGACCTTGGCGGGGGCCTCGTTGCCGATGAAGAGGTCGGCGTGGGAGTACCAGTCTTCCGGCGTGCCGACGACGAGCTCATCTGCGCGGCCGCCCCAGCGGGTGCGGACCGAGGCGACCGAGTCGGTGGGGACGATGCCGTCGCGGTTGGCGCGGGTGACCAGCAGGGGCACCGTTACCTTGCGGACCTCCTCGGCGATGTCGCGGCCGCGGACCGTGAGGGTGCCGGCGGCGAGCCACTCGGAGAGCTCACGGTTGAGGCGTGGCTGCGGGTTCTCGACGGTGCGGGCCAGCTCGTGCAGCGCGTGCAGGTCGACGTGGGCCGGGTTGAGGTAGAGGTGGGCGAGCCGTGGCATGCGCTCCAGCAGCGGGAGCGCGGCGCGGACGATGGAGCGGGAGCCGCGAAGCTTGATGCGCTCGATCAGGTCGGGGCGGACGCCAAGCAGCTTGAAGAGGAGTGGCGGTCGGTCCCAGTGGATGGGTGAGCCGATGGTGACGAGGGCGCCGACCCGGCTCTGCTGCGGATGGAGCGCCAGGTAGGTGTAGCCGATGGTTCCGCCGAGGCTGCAGCCGATGAGCGAGATGGGGTGGCCGGGGCTGGCGGAGTTGCGCGTGATGAACGCAACCGCTGCAGGCAGGTCGACGCCGGCGAAGGCTGCGAAGGAGGGTGGCTCAGCTGCGGGTGAGGTGGCGCGGGAGCCGCCCTGGGCGCGGAGGTTGAGCGACCAGACCTCGAAGCCGGCCTCGGCGAGGCAGAGCTCCATGGAGGTGCCGCGCGGGTGGAAGCCGAAGAGGAAGCTGTTCATCCCGTAGCCGGGGATGATGGCGATGGGGGCGAGCGCCGGGTTGTGGAGCGTGCCGTGGCGGGCCTGCCGCAGCTGGAGGTTCCAGCCGTCGTGGTTGGGGACCTGGTGGTGCTGAATGTCGAGCATGTGGGGCCGGATGCTTGCGTGTGGTCGGCAACAAACCTAACTCGCCGGCCTACCCGAGAGCGAGGATGAAGCGATGATAACGGCAGAAGAGATTCGCGCGAAGTTGTTGGAGGCCTTTCCGCATGCGCGGGTGCAGGTGGTGGACACGACCGGCACCTTCGACCACTTCGATGCGGTGGTGGTGGAGGAGAGCTTCCGGACACTGTCGCGTGTGCGTCAGCATCAGGCCGTGTATGAGGCGCTGGGCGATGCCTTTCGCGACCGGATTCATGCGCTGGCGCTGAAGACGATGGCCCCCTGATTTTTGAACCAACGAACCCTGAGGAGAGCATCATGAGCGAGAAGATTTCGTTGCCCATTGCAGCAAACCAGAGTGGCCCCGGCCAGCAGAGCGCACCCCGCACGCGCGCCCAGGGCGGCGACGTGATGAGCGAGATCGAGGCCGAGGTGAAGGGCCAGAAGGTCTTCCTCTACATGAAGGGGACGCCCGACTTTCCGCAGTGTGGTTTTTCGGCCCGCGTGGTGCAGATCCTGCAGCACCTGGGTGCCGAGTTCGGCTCGAGCGACATCCTTGTGGACCCCGAGAAGCGCGACGCTGTGAAGGTCTACGGCAAGTGGCCGACGATCCCGCAGCTCTACATCGACGGTGAGCTCGTGGGTGGCTGTGACATCACGACGGAGATGTTCCAGTCGGGTGAGCTGCAGACGCTGCTGGGCGCCTCGAAGTAGTCAGTTCCGCCAGGCCATCCGGAGGATCAGGCCGGGGCCGGCGGGATAGCCCGTGTACCAGAAGCCGCCGTCGAGTCCGCCGCCAACCGAGAGGGAGGAGGTGAGGGCGTAGTCGGCGCGGGTGTAGAAGCCCACGTTCTGCGCCTGTTCGCCCCAGCCGTTGGAGAGCTGGAGCGCGCCGGCGGGGGCGAGGTTGAGCGCGGGATAGACCTCTGCTGCGGGTCGCTCCTCTTCCACATTCAGCCGGGCGACGAGCCCGACGGTGTAGGACCAGCGGGGGCTGTCGCCCCAGGGCGACCAGAGCGAGGCGCCGGCGACGATCTGGTCTGCCGCATCGCCGCGGTGGGCGTAGGCCAGGTCGGCGCCATACCAACTTGTGCGGTTGGTGGCGGTGAGGTGGAGGCCGGCCTCGGTGGTGTCGTAGTCGGGGCCCTTGGGGGCGTAGAGGGTGGTGTCGTCGGCCGGTACTTCGCGGATGGCGTAGAGGGTCTGCTCCTGCGTGTTGAAGGTGTGTGCGACGGTGAGCGAGAGGGCGCTCAGCTCGCGCTGCAGGGCAACCCAGCGGAGGCCGGCGGTGGGGTCGCCGAAGCGGAGGAGGCCCTCGTCGCCGAGCGCCGCGTAGTCGAGGAGCGGGGCGTTGATCAGGAGCTCCACGGAGGGGAGCGGGTGGGTTTCGGCGTAGAGCCGGAGGTTGAGATTGGTGCTGTCGGGGCCGTGGACGAGGTCTGTACTGGAGCGGGTGAAGGGGCCCCAGAGCGCGTAGGCGCCGAGCTCGGCGTAGGTTGTGCCGGTGGGGGCGGTCCAGCCGGCGGCGCGGGTGGTTGCGGGCAGGAGGAGGAGTGTGGCGAGGAGGAGGAGTGTGGGTTTCAACGGGGCCTGCCGCGAGAGGGGTTTGCTTGTGAGATGCGCGAGGAGGGTGGTAGGTGCCCTGCCTCGTTGAAGCGTGCGCGGAGAGGTAGACGATGCCGGTACAGTACTACGGTCCGAAGGGTTACATTCTGCGGAGCGGCCACGAGGGTGTGCTGTCGCGCGGGCTGCCGCTGGTGGAGCCGACGGAGCCGTCGATTGCGGCGCCGCACGAGAAGCTGTTTATCCGCACCCACCAGGCGATGGAGATCTGGTTCGACCAGATGAACGACGAGCTGGAGTATGCGCGGACGGTGCTGTCGCAGCCGCGGGTGGAGGAGAGCCAGGTGAGCGCGGTGGCGCGGCATGTGGCCCGTTGCACGGCGATCACCGCGCTGCTGACGGAGCACATGGGGGTGCTGGAGACGCTGTCGTCGATCGACTTCTTCGACTTCCGGCAGAACCTTTTTGGCGCCGCGGGTTTTGACTCGTTCCGGTTCCGCGAGTTTGAGTGGTTGGCTGGGCTGATCGACAAGGGCTACCTGG
>CAIWGR010000168.1 GCA_903912275.1 uncultured delta proteobacterium | reverse complement strand
TCCGCCTTCCCAGGCCACCCCGTCTTCTCGAGCACCCCCTGCGAAGAGTGCACCAGCTACTGCCACGGCGACGAGACCTGCCTCAACGACTGCATCAGCGACGAGCCTGCCTGCAACAACTGCATCCAGGACGCCTGCGGCGGTGAAATCTGCCCGACAGGATTGAACCAATGCTCCGGAACCTAATCCTCATCAGCCTCCTGCTTCTCTGCGCAGCAGGCTGCCGCGGCAAGAAGGCCAGCGCCGAGGAGCAGCGCGCTGCGGAGGGCTCTGCAGAGCGAGTTGCCGCGGAGACCGCGCGGCCCGCACCGCTGCTCCCCGATGCGGAACATCCGCCCGAACCGGCCGCTGCGGAGGGTTCGGCCGTGACCCCTTTGGCGGCTCCCGCCCTCGACAAGTCAGTGCAGCTGCGACGCCCCAACCTGCAGCTTCGCCCCATGACCGGCGCGCAAGGCCTCAGCCACGAGCTCCGTGCCAAGACCTCGGCGATCCGCATGCACAACAGCAGCATCCATCCGCTGATCCCGAAGGCGATCGGCGCAGCCGCCAAGCCCGCCGCACCAGCACCCCGTTAGGCCCGCGCCTTCATGGCCGGCAGGCTTGCCTCGTAGGGTGCCGTCGCGACGCCCTGCTCCGTGATGATACCGGTGATGAGCTCGCCGGGCGTCACATCGAAGGCGGGGTGCCGCACCGAGATGCCGGGCGGAGCAACAGCCACGCCGCGCACCTCGGTGACCTCTTTGGCGCTCCGCTCCTCGATGGGGATCAGCGCACCGGAGGCCATCGAGAGATCGAGCGTCGAGATGGGCGCGGCGACATAGAAGGGGATGCCGTGGTGCTTGGCGATGACCGCCACACCATAGGTCCCGATCTTGTTTGCTGTGTCGCCATTGAGGGCAACGCGGTCTGCACCGACGACGACTGCATCGATCTCGCCGGCCCGCATCATCGCGGCGACCATATTATCGGTGAGGAGGGTGCTGGGGATCTCCTCTCGGTGCAGCTCCCACATCGTCAGACGCGAACCCTGCAGGTAGGGGCGGGTCTCGCAGGCATAGGCCCGCGCAAGCCGGCCCTGCGCATGGATGGAGCGGATGACGCCAAGTGCCGTGCCGTACCCTGCGGTCGCGAGCGAGCCGGTGTTGCAGTAGGTGAGCATGCGGACGGCTGCGCCGGGCACGAGGGCGGCACCGAAGTCGCCCATCGCTCGGTTCGCAGCAATGTCTTCGCGCCCGATGGCCCGTGCCTCATCGAGCAGCGCCTCAGCGTCGAGCCCCCGCGCTGCAACGAGCCGCTGCACGCGGTCCACCGCCCAATGCAGATTCACCGCCGTCGGTCGCGAATCGGCGATAACCTGCAGCGCAGCCTCAAAGGACTGCTTCGCCAGATTCCGAGGCTGGGCAGCAAGCACCGCCCCATAGGCTGCTGCGAGACCGATCGCCGGTGCCCCGCGAACGACCATCTCGGTGATGGCGCCGGCCGCGGCGATGGGGCAGTCGTAGTTCAGATAGGTCTCTTCGAGCGGGAGCAACCGCTGTTCGAGGAGCACGAGCACACCGGTTGCAGCATCGCCCTGCCAGCGCACGGCCTCTACGATCTCAGCCATCATGCACCTCCGTCGAGCTTGGCCCGAAGCCGCGCGTTCACCAGTTTCGGATCGCCCTTCCCCTTGCTCGCCTTCATGGCGAGACCGACGAGGAAGCCGAAGAGTTGGACCTGGCCGGCGCGGTAGCGCTCGACCTCGCTCGGATTGGCAGCAAGCACCTCGTCGATGATGCCATCGATGGCACCCGTGTCGCTCACCTGGCGGAGCCCTTCGCTCTCCACAATTGCTGCAGGCGCGGCATCGGTCGTGAGCATCTTCTCGAAGACAGTCCGCGACGCGGTGCTGGAGATGGTGTTGTCCTCGACCAGCTTCTGCAGTTCTGCGATCGCGGCGGGCAGAATGCGATGGCCAGCGGCCGTCACAAAGCCGATGCCGCCGCGGTAGCTGAGCGCGCGCGCATTGATGGCTGCGAGGATGCTGCCGCTCAGCCAGTTGGTCACCGCCTTGGGTGCCGTGCCGAGGGCCGCCACACCGTCAAAGAAGGCCGCAAATCCGTCTGTCGCTACAAGCACGCCGGCGTCGTAGGCAGAGAGGCCACAGACCTCCTGCAGACGGGCGCGGGTCTGCGAGGGGAGCTCGGGGAGCGTGGCCGCGACCTCTGCCAGCCAGGCTTCGCTGACCACCAAGTGCGGCAGGTCGGGCTCGGGGAAGTAGCGGTAGTCCGCGCTCCCCTCCTTGCGCCGCATCATGATGGTCTGCTTCTTGGCGTCGTCCCAGAGACGGGTCTCTTGGTAGATGGTTCCACCCGCCTCAATCTCAGCAATCTGGCGTTCAATTTCGAAGCCGATCGCTTCGCGGAGGAACTTGAAGGAGTTGAGGTTCTTCACCTCCACCTTGGTCCCAAAGGCCTCGCGCCCGACCGGCCGCACCGAGACATTGGCGTCGCAACGCATGGAGCCGTTGGCGAGCACACCGTCGTTGATGCCGATGGCAACGAGGATGGCACGCAGCTCCTTGAAGTAGGCCGAGGCCTCCTCCGCGGTACGGAGTTCAGGCTCCGAGACGATCTCGATGAGACCGGTGCCCGCGCGGTTGAGGTCGATGAGCGAGAAGGGGGCGTCGGAGGCGTGAGACGACTGCCCCGTGTCCTCTTCCATGTGGATGCGGGTGATGCCGCACCGCTTGGTCTCCCCCGCGACCTCAAAGACCAACTCGCCGCCTTCGCAGAGCGGCGCGTCGAACTGGGAGATCTGGTAGCCCTTCGGGAGGTCCGGGTAGAAGTAGTTCTTACGGGCGAACTGGCTCTTGCGGCGGATGTTGCAGCCGAGGGCGACACCAGCGCGGAGCGCGAGTGTAACCGCGTCCCGCTGGAGCACGGGAAGCGAGCCGGGGTAGCCGGCACAGACTTCGTTGACGACTGAGTTGGCCGGCTCATCGAAGGTGACAGCGGCACGGCTGAAGATTTTGGTGCGGGTGCCCAGCTGCGCGTGGACCTCGAGCCCGATGACGGCTTCGTACTGTGTCTTCATGACTTCTCTCCCGAAGCGGCCGGAGGGGCTGCCATCTTGCCCAGCCGCCGTTCAATCGCGAGCGCGGCACCAAAGAGGGTCTTCTCTGCGAAGGGGGCGGCCAGCACCTGCACACCTACCGGCAGGCCGCCTGCGGTCAGCCCGGCCGGTACCGACATCGCCGGCAGACCGGCGAGGTTGGCGGGGATGGTGTAGATGTCGGCGAGGTACATGGTCAGCGGATCATCACCGTGCTCGCCGAACTTGAAGGCGGCGGTCGGCGCGGTGGGCGTCAGCAGCACATCGCACTGGCGGAAGGCCGCTTCGAACTCGCGCACGAAGACCGAGCGGACCTTCTGCGCCCGCTGGTAGTAGGCATCGTAGTAGCCGGCGCTGAGCACGAAGGTACCGAGCATGATGCGACGGCGTACCTCGGCACCGAAGCCGAAGGTGCGGGTGCGGCGGTAGGTGTCGATGAGGCTGGTCGCGTTGGTATCGCGGTGCCCGTATCGTACACCATCAAAGCGGGCGAGGTTGCTCGAAGCCTCCGCGGAGGCCAAGATGTAGTAGGTCGCGACAGCATATTTGGAGTGCGGCAGCGAGACCTCGACAATCTCCGCGCCCTCCGCCTTCAGCGCGTCGAGCGCAGCATCGAGTCGGCCGCGCACCTCGGGATCGAGCCCTTCGGCCAGGTACTCCTTCGGCACGCCGACACGCAGAGGCGCGGGCGCCTGGAGCAGTTCATCCACCGTCGGGACGGGGGCATCGGAGGTGGTCATGTCGCCGCCGTCCTGACCCGCCATCACCGAGAAGAGCAGCGCAGCGTCTGCAACATCGGTGGTAAAGGGGCCAATCTGGTCGAGGCTCGAGGCAAAGGCCACCAGGCCGCGGCGGCTGATGCGGCCGTAGGTTGGCTTGAAGCCGACCACGCCGCAGAACGATGCCGGCTGACGGATCGAGCCACCCGTGTCGGAGCCAAGCGAGGCAAGCACCGCACGGCTGCTGACCGCGACAGCGCTACCGCTGCTCGAACCGCCCGGAACCCGCTCGGTGTCCCACGGGTTCAGCGCCCGCCCGAAGACCGAGGTCTCGCCCGAGGAGCCCATCGCAAACTCATCCATGTTGGTCTTGCCGATGACGACAGCGCCGGCCGCGCGGAGGCGCGAAACCGCCGTCGCTTCGTAGGTCGCGATGAAACCGCCGAGCATCTTCGAGGCGCAGCTGGTCTCGAGCCCCTCCGTGCAGAGGTTGTCCTTCACCGCCACAGGAACACCCGCAAGCGGGAGCAGTTCGCCCGCTGCGACCCGCGCATCAACCGCCCGCGCATCGGCAAGCGCGCGCTCACGGTCCACATGCACAAAGGCGCCGAACGAGGCCGTGACCTCCATGCGGGCGAGCGCTTCACCAACGACCGACTCGGCCGTCCGCAGCCCCGAGCGGACCGCCTCAGCCACTTCAAACAGGGTCTGCTCAGCCACCTTCGCCTCCACCGTCGATGACGCGGGGAACCACAATCTCGTCGCCCGAGCGGGCGGGAGCATTGGCCAGCATCGCGGCCGCGCCGGGCGTCGCGACAGCCACATCCGCAGCAAGCGCAGTCGGCAGCGCGATGGGATGGGTCATCGGCTCTTCGCCCTCCACATCCACCTCAGAGAGCTGGTCGACGAAGGCCAGAATGCGCGACATCTGCTCGGCGAGCCGATGCTGCTCCTCCGTTGGAAGCAGCGAGAGGTCGAGCCTCGCTAGCTCCGCAGTGTGTTTGAGCGTCTCGAGCGTCACAGACATGGGTCGTCCTGCAGATGGGTTCTTGGCTGCGCGCCCTTTACCGCTCCACCGTCGATTGGCAAGTCCGGCTACGGCGCCTCGACGCGCAGCCGGAGCGCACCGCCTGGCAACCGCTCATAGGGCCACTGCGTATGGTCGTAGGGATAGGGAGCCTTCACAAACCGAAAGTCACGAGCGACAGGCTTCGGCCGAATGATGAGCTCCGGCTCAAGCTTCGGGAAGACATCGCCGAGCGGCGGCCGGTCGACGAATGAGAGCGCCGTCAGCGACGCCCCCACCAACACAAGCACCCAACCTGCAAACCTTCCTGTCTCTGCCCGCGCTGCTCCCATCGTCACACGCTCCCGATGAAGACCCGAGCGCTCATTGTGGTAGCAACAACACCATCGCGCAA
Organism: uncultured delta proteobacterium; assembly: GCA_903912275.1. GTDB lineage: Bacteria > Myxococcota_A > Bradymonadia > REDH01 > REDH01 > CAIWGR01. The sequence goes on along the minus strand of CAIWGR010000168.1, from coordinate 11,907 downwards.
GCGCTCGTCACGCCTGCTCCGCGCGGACGACCGCTTCGACCGTGTACTGCGGCTTGCGAAGCGAGTTCTCATACAGTCGGCCGAGGTACTCTCCCATCACGCCGATGCTCAGGAGCTGGACGCCCGAGAACATCGCAACCGAGAGCGCGATGAAGGCAAAGCCCGGCACAACCGAGCCCCGAATGAGGTAGTTGGCGATGATGTAAAGCCCGACCAGCACCGCGACGACCACAGAGAGGAGGCCGAGCGCGGATGCGACACGGAGTGGAGCGGTGCTGTAGGCGATGGTGAGGTCGAGCATGTAGTTCACCAACTTGCGGAGCGTATAGCCCGACGCACCTCCCTGCCGCGGTGCATGTTCGCAGACGACGGTCGATGTCGCCGCGCCGGACCAACTCAGCAGCACATCGATGGCGACATTGCGCCCTTCGTACCGCTCGAAGGCATCACGCAAGCGGGCCGGGAATGCTCGGAAGGCAGAGAGGTCCGTGGCTGCGCTGAAGCCAACAAACTGCGCGAGAAAGCGCTTGGCTGTCCGCGATGTAGCGTTCCGCCAGACGCCGTGCTGAAGCCGGCTCGCGACGCCGTAGACAATCCCCCCGGAAGCCCGCGACGCAGCAACGAGCCTCGGCACCTCTTCGGGGCTGTGCTGCAGGTCTTCGTCCATGGTCACGATGGTCGTCCCTTGCGCCATGCGGATCCCCAGCAGCGTTGCCGGGTGCTGCCCGTAATTGCGACCGAGCAGCACCGCGGCCACCCGCGTGTCGGAAGCCGCTAGCCGGCTCGCAACCTTCCAACTCCCATCGCGCGGCCGGTCGCAGATGAGGAGCACCTCGAAGCGCAGCGATGCAGCCTCCAGGGAGGCACGCAGCCCGTCCACGAGCGCCTCAATGGTACTCTCTCCGCCGTAGACGGGTACGACAACGGTCACGGCAATGCTCTCGGACAGCTCCATCAGGCGCCTCGTAGAATGGCAGAGGCGGCGTTGCGCCCGGAGAGGAGCGCGCCGATCACGCCATGGCCGGCGCGGGTGTTGGCGCCGCAGAGAAAGAGGCCTGGCAGATGGGTCCTGTAACCGGGTCTGCCCTGCATGAATTGTGCGGGCGTTGCGGCCAGCCCGTAGGCCGTTCCGTTGGTGGCGCGGGTATACCGGCCGTGCGTCAGCGGGGTCGCCGATTCACGCAGGACGACGCGGGAAGCGAGTCCCGGAAAGAGCCGTTCCGCACGCGCGATCAGTTGCCGCTCGACCTCAGCCTTGGCCGACTCGTAGCGGGGCTCATGACGGTAGCCCCACGACCATGGCGCAGCGTCTACATCGGCGCCCCAGAGCTCCTTCGCGGAGGGCATCAGCGTCATGATCTCCAGCGTCTGAAAGCCAGCTGGCGCATGGTGGTCGCAGGTCGGGTCCTTGAGCGAACCGCTGGTGATGTAGCAGCCCTGCGTTCGGGCGACGCCATCGGACGCAGTCGCATACATCGCATCCACATCGTAGCCGTCCGACTCCCAGATGTTCCCTGCGCCCAGTCCAAGCTCCCGCAGGTCACCCTCCACGCCGAGGCAGGTCATGAAGAGCCCGCCGGCCATCTCGTAGCCTGCCACCCGGCTCCGGACCGCGTCTGGCACTGCAGCATCGGGCAGCAACTCCGCAAAGGTCCGCTTGAGGTCGGCGTTGGAGAGGACAACCTCCGCCTCGACCGTCGAGACGGTGCCGCGCTTGTCCACTTCTACGCCCGCGGCCCTTCCATCGCGCACCACAATCTTCTGCACAGGATGCCGCAGGTGAACGGATCCGCCCGCCGCCTCGATGACCGCCACGAGGCCGTCCGCGATCGCTTGGCCGCCGCCCCGCGGATACCAAGCACCGCCGAAGTAGTGGTTCGCAAGACCAGCGTGCAGGAGCGCGCTCACCTTCGCAGGCGGAAGCCCGTAGTCACCATGCTGACCCAGCATGACCGCGCGGAGGCGGACGTCGTTGGTGCAGTCGTCGAGCACCTCACCGATGGTCGCGCTGCGATAACGGGCAACCAGCCGCCCCTTGGTCGCCAGCTGCCAGAGCATGCCGAGTGACGGCTTACCGGCGGTGCGCTCCATCGAGCGCGAGGCGAGCTCCACCTCGTCGAGGAAGCGAACGTAGCGATCGATGCCACGGCGCTCGGCGGGGAAGAGTGCGAGCAGCCGCTCACGGTAGACCTCCCTGCTTGCGGGGATGCGAAAGCGGAAGTCGGGGAAGACGAGCGTATCGAAGCCGTCAGCATCAAGTTGCTCCCACGCCAGTTCGACGCCGGCGTCGGCGAGCAGCCGCGTGAGCGTGCCATCGGGGCCGCACTCCCCCACGTAGTGGAGCCCGATGTCGAAGGCGTAGAGTCCACCTGGGCCGCGACGCTGGAACATGGTGCAGCTTCCACCGGCAACATAATGCCCGTCGAAGACGGCCACCTGCTTGCCGGCGCGCGCGAGCCGCGCACCAGCATGAAGACCGCCGAGGCCGGCCCCAACAATGGCGACATCCACACGGTCGGGGAGAGGCTGCCGGCTCCTGCGCGAGGAGCCTCGGCTCGGGCTCCACCGCTCCTCGGGGGCGCGGGGCGCAGCCGTTTCGGTCATCCGTGTTCCTCGTGAACGACCCGCTCCAGAATCGAACGGTAGTTCGAGGAGGGAAGCGACGCCACGGCACGCCGGAAGCCATCAATGGTCAGAAAGCCTGCGCGGTAGGCAGCCTCTTCGGGGCTTCCTACAAGGAGACCTTGCCGCTGTTCTATCGCCGCGACAAAGCTGCTCGCCGACAACAGGTTCTCCGGCGTTCCCGTGTCGAGCCAGGCGATGCCGCGACCCATGGGCTGGGCGCGGAGACGCCCCTCCGACAGATAGGCGCGATTGAGGTCGGTGATCTCGAGCTCACCGCGCGGCGACGGCGCGAGCGCACGGGCACGCGCAGCGGCATCCGGCGGATAGAGGTAGATGCCCGGAACAGCCCAGTTCGACCGCGGCTGCTTGGGCTTCTCCTCGATGGAGAGCACGGAGAAGTCTGCATCGAACTCCACGACGCCATACTCCGACGGGTTGCTCACCTGATAGGCAAAGACCGTCGCGCTCTCATCTGTGTGGGCCATCGCCGCGCGGAGGAAGTCGAGGCGGCCGTAGATGAGGTTGTCGCCGAGCATCAGCATGCTCCGCGCCTCGCCCACAAACGGCGCCGCAATGACAAGCGCCTCCGCAATCCCCTTGGGCTCCGACTGCACCGCATACTCGAGCCGCATCCCCCAAGCGCTACCGTCTCCGAGGAGCTGCTGAAACCGGGGGATATCCTCCGGCGTCGAGATGATGAGCACCTCACGGATGCCCGCCACAATGAGCGTGGTCAGCGGGTAGTAGACCATCGGCTTGTTGTAGATGGGCTGCAGCTGTTTGCTGACGATGGAGGTCATCGGATAGAGCCGCGTCCCGCGCCCGCCCGCGAGTAGAATTCCCTTGGTCTCTATCATTGGGCCTCTCCTGCTTCGTTTCCGCCTGCGCGGGTCGCATACCAGGTCTGCTCGAACGTACGGTAGGCGCCTGTAGTGACCGACGCAGTCCAGGCCCCATTGGCCAGATACCATGCCACCGTCTGCGCCATTCCGTCGCGCAGCGATACCCGTGGCGACCAGCCCAACGCGCGCCGCATCTTCGAGATGTCCATCGCGTAGCGGAAATCGTGTCCAGGCCGATCGGTCACAAAGGAGATCAGCTTGCGCGAGCGGCCTATAGGTTCACCCGCGGCCTCATCGTGCAGGTCAAGCAGCAACTCAACGAGCGCCAGATTGCTGCACTCGCTCTCGCCCCCGATGCCGTAACTGCCGCCCAACTCACCTGCCTCAAACACCCGCAGCAGCGCAGCGCAGTGGTCCTCCACAAAGAGCCAGTCGCGCACATTCTCGCCCTTGCCGTAGACTGGCACCACCTCGCCGCGCCCTGCGCGCAGCAGCACCAGCGGGATCAGCTTCTCCGGGAACTGATAGGGCCCGTAGTTGTTGGTGCAGTTGGTCACCAGCGACGGGAAACCGTAGGTGTCGTGCCACGCGCGAACCATGTGATCGCTCGCCGCCTTCGAGGCCGAATAGGGGCTGTGGGGCTGATAGGGCGTCGACTCGTCGAATCGCCCCGTGGCGCCGAGCGACCCGAAGACCTCATCGGTCGAGACATGCAGGAAGCGGCAACCATCGCGCCCCTGCCAGGCAGCGCGCGCCGCCTCGAGCAGCGTCGCTGTACCCTCTACATTGGTCCTCACGAAGGCCATCGGCCCCGCGATGGAGCGATCGACATGGCTCTCTGCTGCGAGGTGAAAGACGCCATCGATAACTTCCGAACCGAAGAGCCCGCGAACGGCTTCAGCATCGCAAATATCCCCCTTCACGAAGCGGAAGCGGGGGTGGCGATTCAGGTCAGCGAGACTCTCCAAGTTGCCCGCGTAGGTGAGCGCATCAAGCCCCACCACCTGCCAATCAGGCCGCGATGCCAACAAGTGTCGGACCAGGTGCGAACCGATGAACCCGGCCGCGCCTGTAACAAGTACCCTCATGGCTCGCCTCCACTACCGTGACGCTCGAGCATCGATACCAGCAGCGCGGCGATCCGCGCCGCCTCCTGCGCGGAGACCTCTCCATGAATCGGCAGCCGCAGCATCCGCGCCGCAACCCCATCGGTTACCGGCAGCGTCTCGCTCCCTCCGTGGGCCGGCGCGCTGTGGAGCGGTTCGTAGTGACTCGTCGCGCGCACACCGGCCTCAGCAATCGCAGCGAGCAATGGAGCCCGCTCAATGGTGCGAGGCAGCAGCAGCCCAAAGAGGTGCGCAGGGTGGCTGTCCGCCTCGTCCAGCACCTGGAGCGAGAAGCCAAGACGGCTCGATGCTGGCGCAAGCGCGCTCCGATAGGCCGACCAGACCGCATGCCGGTGGGCCTGAATCGCCTCGAACGACTCCAGCTGCGCCAACAGCACCGCCGCGTTGAGGTCGCTCATCAGGTAGCTAGAGCCGACGCAGCGCCAGGTGTATTTGTCGACCTCACCACGCAGGAACTGACTCCGATCCGTACCCTTCTCCCGCACCATCTCGGCGCGGTGAAGCAGCGATGCGTCGTTGACGATGAGCGCCCCGCCCTCTCCACAAGAGAGGTTCTTCGTCGCATGAAAACTCAGCGCAGAGAGAGCACCATACGATGCCACAGACCGGCCGCCGTGGGTCGCCCCAAAGCTCTGCGCCGCATCCACCAGCAGTACCACGCCGTGAAGCGCGCAGAGCGCCTCCAGTTCTGCCAGCCGGTGCGAGACACCGTTGTATCCGACCGCGACGACAGCGCGGGTCCGCGCGTTGAGCAGCGGAAGCACCTCGTCCGGCCCCATCGACCAGCGGTCGCCATCGACCTCAGCAAACCGGATGGTCACGCCTCGAAGGGCGAAGGCATTCGCAGTGCTCGAAAAGGTGAAGCTCGGCATGATGACTTCGTCGCCCGGCTGAAGCCCGAGCACGAGCGGCATCATCTCGAGTGCGTGGGTGCAGGAGGTCGTCAACAAGACCCGCTCCACCCCAAGCAACTGCCCGAGCAGCGCACTCGCGCGGCGGGTGAAGGGCCCGTCGCCCGATGTCGACCCGGAGCGCAGGCAGGCGGTCACGTACTCCGCCTCAGCTGCCACAGAGCAGTGGCGTGCGAAGGGAATCATGGAGCACCTCGGCGAAGCAACAGCCCTGTGCGGGACGAGCTCCGTTCAAGAGCCTTTGGCGTGAACCCTTCGTAGCGTGCGACAACCTTCCAGCCGGCGCGCGCAAACAGTGCCTCCCACTCTCCGAGCGAACGTACCGCACGCTCAAAACCGTGATGCCAAAATCCCCCGTCGCAGTGCGCTGACAATTCCACGCGAAACCCCTCGTAGTAGCCAATCCAGCTCCGCCGCTCGGTCACGACCATACCTCGCCGTTCCGCGAACACAACCGGCTCAAAACAGGCCAGCTCCTGCTCGCGCGTCACAAGTTCCACCATCAGCAGGCCACTCTGCACGACCAACGCCGCGAGACGCTCGAACAGGCGAACATCTTCCTCTTCGCTCATCCAGAGCCCGGGCATGTTGCCGCCTAGCAGCACGATATCGAAGCCCTGCTCCACAGCCAGCGTGCGCGCATCGGCACACCACAGTTCGACCGTCACACCCCGCTCTGCGGCCCGCACGGCTAGCCCTGACAGCCGCTCCGCGCTCACATCGTTCGCGGTCACGACAGCGCCCGCCTCGGCGCAGGCTAGCGCATACCGACCAAGCCCCGCGCAGGCATCGAGCACCCGCTTGCCGGCCCAGCCGTCAACGCCCGCCCACTGCCCCAGGGCCGCCACCGCGACCTGCGCCGCAGCGTCGTGCGGCGGCGTCGCAAGCATGGGCGCTACATCGTCCCAGAAAGCCTCCGCAGCGCTCACCGCGCACCTCCCGCGACCACACGCGCCAGATGCTCCCACGACAGTTCCGGCAGCCGACGCGCGATGCCCGCAGCAAACGGCGCTGCAAGCTTGTCGGCAAAGAACCGCTCGACTGCGGCAGCCAGCGCAGCCGGGTCAGAAGGCGGCACCAGAAGCCCCGTTTCGCCCTCCCAGACAACCTCCGGAATGCCACCTACGCGGGTCGTGATGACTGGCTTCCCGAAGGCATAGGCCACCTGCACGATCCCGCTCTGCGTCGCATGCAGATAGGGCACTACAACCGCGTCGGCCGCCACCATGTAGGTGGCAACCGCCTCGTTCGGCACATACTTGAGGTGTAGCTTCAATGCGGCGCCGATCCCCAACTCCTCGATCAGCGCATGAAGCGGCTTCTCGTCCCCATAGCACTCGCCTGCAACCACCAGTTTGACAGACCGCTTCGACAGAATTGCCGGCATGGCTCGCAGCAGCACCTCAAGCCCCTTGTAGGGACGGATGAGCCCGAAGAAGAGGAGCACCTCCTCCTCTGCACCCAGCCCGAGCTCTGCCCGTGCTGCAGCCGGCTCTGGCGAGGCACCTTCCGCAAAGAGGTCGTAAACGGGATGGGCCACCACAGCCACGGGACGCCCAGCCGCGTAGCGCTCCATCTTCGAGCGCTCTGCCTGCGCATGCACCACAAACCGGTCGGCGCCGCCGTAGGCCCACCTGAGCGCGAGCCTGTCAAACGGCGTCCCCTCGTGCGGCTCCACATTGTGGCAGACAAAAACCACCTCAATCCCGGCGCGCCGCGCCAGCCGCGCAATCGTCCCGAACGAGGGCGCGAAGTAGGGGTGCCACCACTGGATGACCAGCTTCTTCACACCACGACGGCGCAACCGGGCAACCGTGCGGAACCATGTGTCGGGACGCATCGAATCCACCCACCGCTCCGAGACCGTCTCGAATGGCTGCTTCGACCCATCCTCCTGGCTCGACCCCGGAAACAGCGCGCTCGGATACTGCCGCGTCAGGTTGACCGTCAGCACCTCCTCGCCCGCCTCTGCCAAGGCCCGCACCAGGCGCGCCGTGTAGTGCGCAATCCCGCCCCGGTAGGGATAGACAGGCCCCAGTACTGCAATGGTCACGGGAGCCTCCGGGCCATGGTCCTGCTCAGAGCGAACGGGCGGCCGAGACAGCCTCGCGCACCGGCATCGGTGCCAGCTTGATCGCCTCGCCGGCCTTGGCCTTCGCAATGGTGGCAGCAACCTTCGCCATCGAACTCGGCGAGAGCAGGATGTTGGCGTAGGCCTGATTTGCAAGCGGGCAATCACACTCCCCGCGCTTGATGCCGGCCCGCACCGTCTGCGCCTGCCGGCTGTGCCAGACGGACCAGAAGTCGTAGCCGTGCTGCTTGAGGTTGCCGAGACTCTTGCTGTCGGCCAGAATCGCGCAGGGCCACAGCTCGCCGTAGGCCGAGATGTGGGCGTTGGAGATGCCCGCGTAGCAGGGGATGACCTGCTTGCGCTCCTTCAGCCACTCCGTCGTGATCTCGTAGTAGTGGTGACGCATCGCCTGCGTGAGAAGCTCCAGTCCGGTGGCATCCTCAAGCCGCCGCTCCGTCTCCTCGCGGAAGGCCGAAATGCCACGCCCGTAGGCCTCGTGGTCGGGCGTGATGCCGGTGCCCACGTTGCGCATCTCACGGCGCTCCTCCGCCACCTCACTGATGTAGGTGTCCACACCAAACTTGCTGGCCTCTTCGATGATTTCGGGCAGCCGCTCGAGGTTCATCGTGCTGATGACCGTACCAACGCCTACACGCAGATGATCGTACTTCTGGCGCAGGTCACGGAGCAGCCCGAGCGTATGAACCAGTTTGGCGTAGTTCCCCGGGATGCCACGCACCCAGTCGTGGAACTCGCCTACGCCATCGAACGAGGGCTTGAGCGTCAGCTTGGTGCCGGGCGACCAGGTCCGCATTCCAATGAGCATCTCCTCGGTCGTTGCAGCAATCTTCTGCGGCGACAGGGCGTTGGTCGGGATGTGAACAACGCTCGGCTTGAGATGGATGCAGGCCAGCCGGACGATGTCGATGAGGTCCTTGCGCAGGAAGGGTTCACCGCCCGAGATGTTGAAGAAGTAGACCTCGCCCACGGAGCGAAAAATCTTCTCAATCTCTTCGATGTTGAGCTCCTCTGCGAGTCGCTCCTTCTCGGCAGGGTAGATCTTCCAGATGTCGCAACTCTGACAGCGCGAGTTGCACATGTTGGTCACAGACAACGTCAGGTTGATAGGCGCCGGCGGCTTGCCGATGCCCTCGTAGGCCAGCCGGTAGCGTGCCAGTTTGGGAGCCATCTCGGTGATCGCGCGGGGCAGTTTCATGGTGTCTCTCCGAGGGGCTCATCGCCACTCTTGGGCTCGTAGTCGTGAACCGCGATCACGCTGTAATCGTTCCGGTCGCGGTGGAAGAAATAGGTCAGCATCTCGGCAAGCAGACCGAAGGTGACCAGCTGGCCTGCCAACAGAACGAGCAGGATGCCGAGGAAGAGCAGCGGCCGGCTGCCGATGCCCACGCCCGTCAGCCAGACCGCCGTCAGATAGGCGAGGATCAAGAAGCCGAGCCCGCCCGTCACGATGGCAACGCTGCCGATGAGATGCAACGGCCGGCGCAGGTACTTCGTCAGGAAGACCACCGTCAGCAGGTCCAAAAACCCGCGCACAAACCGGCCCCAAGCATACTTGCTCTGCCCATGCACACGCGGCCGGTGCTTGGTCTTCATCTCGATCACCACATAGCCCATGCCGGCTGCCAGCACGGGGATGTAGCGGTGCATGTCGCCATAGAGCGAGAGCTGCTTTACCACCTCGGCGCGGTAGGCCTTCAGACCACAGTTCATGTCGTGCAGGTCGAGCCCTGTCGCGAGCCGCGAGACCGTGTTGTAGACCAGCGACGGCAGCGTCTTTCCGACGGGGTCGAGGCGCGGATACTTCCAGCCGCTCACCAGGTCTGCTTCGCCAGACTCGATGGGCGCGATCAGGCGGCCAACCTCGGATGGGTCGTCCTGCAGGTCGCCATCCATCGTCACCACGTAGACGCCGCGCGCGTGCGCAAACCCTACGCTCATGGCCGCAGCCTTTCCGAAGTTGCGGCGCAGTTGTACGGCGCGGAAGCGTGGATCGCGCCGGCAGATTTCCTGCTCAATCTCGCGCGACCCGTCGCGGCTCCCGTCGTCTACGAGCAGGCACTCCCACGAGCGGCCGAGGGCCTCCATCGCAGAGGTGATTTCGGCCGCGAGCGGGTGGAGCGACTCGTGTTCGTTGTAGATTGCGACGACGATGGAGATGGTCGGCCTTTCCTGCACCGATGCGCCCCCCTGCTTCTGCTGCGTTGCGCTCATTCCACTCTTCCGTTGTCGCCACGGACCGAAACGGCCGAAGTTCCAAGGCGGCCTATACCACGGCCCGCCAAAACGCCCAAAGCAATCGCTCCAAGCCCATCAAGAAACAGACAAAAGAAAACCCGACGCAAGCGCCGGGTCTCTCTTGCATCGCAGGCGTCGATTAGACGGTAGCGACGACAACCTTCACGACGGTCGAGACATCAGCGTGAAGCTTCACGATGGCCTCGTAGGTGCCGAGGGTCTTGATGGTGTCGTTGATGGTGATGCGCTTGCGGTCGACCACGTGGCCGGCGGCAGCAAGAGCAGCCTCGACGTCGCGGTTGGTGACCGAACCGAAGAGACGGTCGTTTTCGCCCGCCTGGCGGATGATGGTGACCGAGACGCCGGAGAGCGACGATGCCGTCTGCTGCGCCGAAATCTTCAGCTTCGCCTTCTTGTCCGCGAGGACAGCAAGCTGGTGGTCAAGCTCCTTCTTGCTGCCGGCCGTGGCCAGCACCGCGAGCTTCCGGGGGATGAGAAAGTTACGACCGTAACCGCCCTTGACCCGAACCAGGTCGCCCATGTGACCGAGATGGTTCACGTCCTCAGTGAGGATGACTTCCATCGCCATGATTTACTCCTTTCCATTCACGCTAGGCGTGTTCGTTGCAAACAGTGAAATGATTACGAGTCGAGGTCGACTTCCTCTTCCACGACGGGACGAGGCGGACGCTCACGACGCACACCCTCTTCGCTCTCGGGCGCCGGACGGGCACCTTCGGCAGCGCCATCCTCAAGACGGACGGTGCCGAACTTGATGACGGAGTCGAGGAGGCGAAGGTTACGCTCGAGCTCGGCCACGGCATCGCCGGTGACCGTGTAACGGAGGTAGTAGAAGAGACCGCGCTCGAACTTGCCGATCTTGTAGGCCAGCTTGCGGCGGCCCCACTCGTCGCGACGCTTCACTTCGCCGCCGAACCGAGCCAGAACCGTGTCGATACGATCCGAGACGCGCGCCTTCTCGGCATCGTCCACATCGCTTCCAAGGATATAAATCGTCTCGTACTCTCTCGGCGTTGCCATGGATCGCTCTCCTTCTGAGTTCATAGCCCGCCAGCTGGCGAGCAAGGAGCGGTTGCGAAGTTCAGCCCTGCATCACGACGACACAAGGCGGGCGGGCCTCCTAGCACGCCTGAGAGGCCGTGTCACCTACCGCTGTTCGGTTTTTCGCCCGCATGAAACCGACCTTGCGCCGCGATCAGCCCCTCGCGGAGCAGACATTCGACCGCATCAGCCGCCTCTTCGATCGAACGCTCTACCTCCGCCCGCTCTGCCGCCGGAAAGCCGCCCAGAACCCAGTTGGAGACATCGCCGCCGGCGACCGGCGGCCGCGCAATTCCGAGCCGAACCCGGAAGTACTCCTTGCTCGGCAGGTGCTGGTCCATCGACCGGAGGCCGTTGTGACCTGCATGGCCACCTCCAACCTTGAGCCGGAGCCTACCCACCGGCAGATCGAGTTCGTCATGGATGACCACAACCGACTCCGGGCCCAGCCGGTAGAAGGCGGCTGCAGGCTGTACCGCCTCGCCGCTGAGGTTCATGAAGGTCTGGGGCTGCAACAGCAGAACGGCGCGACCGGCAATGTTCCCGCTGCCGAGCCGAGACTTAAAGCGCTGCTCGGTGAGCGGGATGCCATGACGCCGAGCGAGACACTCCACGACCCGAAAGCCAATGTTGTGCCGCGTCTCGGCATACTTGGGACCCGGATTTCCGAGTCCCACAATGATGGCCCGGCCAGGCGGAACTTCGACAGCAGTCGCCATCTGCAAGCAGCCGCCAGGCCGATCTCAGTCCTACTTCTCGGAGTCGTCCGTCGCGCCGCGCTTGCGGGCAACGAGCATCACGGGGAAGCGGTTCTTGTAGACGAACTCGCAACCAGCGGGCGCGGTGATCTGGTCGATGTAGATCGACTCGCCGAGACCGGCAGCAGCAACATCGTGCTCCACGGCAGCGGGGATGTCCTTGACCTTGCAGCGAAGGAGCACGTCACGCGTGACGACCTGAAGACGACCACCAGCGCGCTCACCGGCGGAGCGACCCACCGGCTTGACGGGCAC
>CAIWGR010000167.1 GCA_903912275.1 uncultured delta proteobacterium | reverse complement strand
CTCAGCGTGCCCGCTGGCGTGGTTCTCCACCACGCCGACCTGGTGGCCACCGATTGGACCTGGGTGGGCAACGTCCCGGTCACGAGCGTGGCGCGCACCCTGCGGGATTGTGCTGCCGCGCCGCTCCCGCCCGACATCCTCCAACAAGCAACCGAGCAGGCGCTGCGCCGCGGCTTGGTCGCCCCCGATGAGGCCGCACGATGATCCGCTCGTACACCACGCCCGGTTCCTTCAAGGCGGCCCTCGAAGACCGCCTGCGAAATCAGGCCACACGGGATCGTGCGGACCTCCAACGCCGCCCGCCTCGGAACTCGCGCAGCAGGCCACGCGAGACCCCTACCTGTTCGACTTCCTGACGCTACACGGCGCCGCAAGCGAGCGGGAGGTTGAAGATGCGCTGGTGGTGCACATCGAGCGCTTCCTGCTGGAGCTTGGCGCCGGCTTCGCCTTCGTCGGGAGGCAGTACCACCTGGAGGTCGGCGGCGACGATTGCTACATCGACCCGCTCTTCTGCGATTTGAAGCTGCGCAGTTTTGTGGTGATCGAGCTGAAGGCGAGGCCGTTCGAGGCCGGAGACGTGGGCCAGCTGAACCTGTACCTCTCCGCGGTCGACGATTTGGTTCGGCACCCCAGCGATGGCCCGCCGATCGGCCTCCTCCTATGCAAGGGGAAGAACCGGATCAAGGCCGAGTACGCGCTGCGGGGGCTGCACCGACCGCCGGCCTACCGTCAGTGGAGGAGATTGAACGCGAGCTTTCGGAGCCTGACGAATAAGCGAATCGGGCTACAATGCCTTCGTGACCTGCACTCTGACCCCTCAGGCACGACGGGCGGTAACGAATAGCGCATAGCCGGCGGCTGGAGTCGTTTACGGTCCGCCGCTGACCAACGACACGGCCAGCGAACATGGCCTGAAAATCGGCTACATCGGAGCACCATGCGCACATTCCACCTGCCCCTCCCCGACGACGTCCACGAGGCGCTGCGCCGAGAGGCGACGGCAGACCACCGCCCGGCGACCGAGCTGGCCCGTGACGCCCTCACCGGATGGCTTCAGGCAAGGCAGCGCGAGAGGGTGGCCAAGGAGATCCGCGGATTCGCATTGGACTTTGCGGGGACAGAACTCGACATCGACCCGGAGTTCGAGCAGGCGGGCGTGGATCACCTGCTGGCCGGGGCGTCGATATAGGCTGACCGCCCGACGGCGGTTCCGATCCCGGACGGCGCCGGGCGGCTTCGAGGGGACGGCACTGCCAGCGTGGGTGAGCTGCTCCCCGCCGTCCAGTACCTCGCTGCAGCGAACGGTCCCGGCGCATCGCGCGTCCGTCCCCAAACGGTCGCCGAACTCGATGGCGGCTGGTTGATGCAGGTCGTCTCGGTCACGTGCTGGCAGCGTCCTGCGCTCGACTGGCGCGTGGCCGCCGACGACTTCGCCGGGGTGCATGGTGCCCGCATCCATGCCGCCCAGTACTTCGGGACGTCCAGCACGATGTCCTTGGAGCTTGTATGGCCGATCGACAGCATAGGGACGAAGCCCGATTCGACGGCGATCCGCGAAGATGCGCGGCAGAGGTTTGGATGGCTGAGCTGAAGGTGTACGGGAGCTTCGGATAGGACGGCCTCACGCCGCGAGTTCCCGCGGTTGGGCCCGTGGAAGGCGTTGATGCTGGACCCCGACGGCGGTCCGGCGTTGTTCGGGGTCTGACGCGCCAGCGGTGAAGGGCGGCGGCGCTCTCGGGCAGCGCGGGCCGCCCAAACTTCACAGGGTGTAGGTTCCAAACTTTGTAGAGCAGTGGGCGTCAAAAAGCACCTCCAAACGTTGAACGATGTCGTCGCAAAAATTTTGAGGAGGTGCCTGGCCCCATGGGCTAAAAAGTTCATGTTCACGTTCACGCGTGAACATGCCCTCGAAAGCGCATGACTGTAGGGGGGCTATGGAGCGTGACCAGGATGACGCGAAACGGAGGGATCGGGATGGCGCGGGTGCGAAGGGGCTTTGCGGGGTGAAAAATGTAGTTATTTGGTTGAAAAAACGTGTTTTACGGAGGACGGTGAGCGTTTTCAAGCGACGATCAGCGTCGCTGACGTGGTGTTTGGATGGCAAAATGGGGCCTGAGTGGTGAAATGGTCAATGTTAAACTTGGTTTTCATTCTTGGGCGGCCGTTCGTGCGCTCTGATTGGGTCGGTTCTTCAACTCTGCGCGATTTCCGGGCACTTTGCGTGCCACCGACAACTCGGCGCTCAGGCTTTGCTGCGGGGCGGTCGTTGCTTTTGGGCGTGCTGGCTACGGGGAGGGGGCTGGCGATAATGCGCACCCGGTTACTCGGTGAACATGAAGACGCTTGCACCTTTCATTCTGTGTGGTTTGACATGTTGCTTGCTTTCGGGTTGTTTTCCACCGCTTCGGCGCGGCGGTGGCGACTCTGGAGGCCTTGACGTGGCGCCTGGCGAGGATTCCGATACGGACACGGACTCCGGCGAGTCGGTGGCGGTGGATGCGGACGAAGACGGGTTCACTGCCGATATTGACTGTGATGACGCGGACGCTGCTCGCGGACCGGACAGGGATGGAGACGGCTCTTGCGATGCCATCCCTTACACCGCAAGTTGTGGTGCTGAAATGGTGGCGATTTTGCCAGGGAGCTACTCCATGGGGTGCCGTGCCGACCGGGATGGAGAATGCCAGCCGGCGGAGGACCTGCATGCGGTGACGATCTCTCAGGGATTTTGGATCGGCCGTCATGAGGTCACCCAGTCGGAATGGGAGGCGGCGCCGCAGAACGCGGGGTGGGGCTACTACGTGGACAATTGCGTTCCCGCGGGTGACTGCCCCGCCAATTCACTTTCTTGGGAGGATGCTACAAAGTTTGCGAACTGGCTCTCGGTACAGGAAGGATTGGACACCTGCTACACGACGGATGGGACCGCTGAAGTGGACGCGAATCCCTACGATTGCGCGGGCTACCGACTGCCGACGGAGGCTGAGTGGGAGTACGCAGCCAGAGCCGGTGTCGATACCGCCTACGCCGGCGGGGATTCAGTCTTGGACGTCGCATGGGTGAAGAGCAACAGTTCGTCGAGTAGTCATCGAGTCTGCACGGCCTTGTTGTCAGAGAACGCTTGGGGCCTTTGCGACATGAGCGGAAACGAGGATGAGTGGACGAATGACGGATGGCTGAACGGTACCCCCTACCCGGGGGACGAGACCGATCCCGTCGGAACGGGAGGCGAATATCGGATCTTTCGTGGGGGCTACTGGAACGATCAGGCCTCTCAGGCGCGTTTGGCTGCTCGGAACAATGCCGGTCCATTAGATAGCGGCCCTTACCTCGGGCTTCGGCTTGCTCGCTCCGTGCGTTAGGGTGAGGTGCCTGTAGTCTGAGTTCGCTGCGGGTACCCTCGTACGAACAGCCCGAGCCGGAAAGCAAAACATTCGTGAGTGTCGAAGCAACTCCGTCGTTTCCGCCCTATTCGCGATACCTTCCCGCAGGCTATTCCTTACGTTCACCTTTGCCCTTCGATGGGCTGCCCCAGTGGGGAGGACTCTTGCTCCCTGAACCCGGCCAGATCGTCCGCGTCCGCTCCCGGCAGTACCTCGTCGAGGACGTGATCCCCGGCGCTGCAGCAGCGGGCGCCGCCCCAGCGCAGGACTCCCGGGTCCGCATGTCTTGTCTGGACGACGACGCGCAGGGCGAGGAACTCGAAGTCCTTTGGGAGCGGGAGGTCGACGCCGAGCTGCGTGCCGCCGGATGGCAGGCGGCGCTTCACCACGGCTTCGACGACCCGAAGCTGTTCTCCGCCTGGCTCCACACCCTCCGCTGGAACTGCGTGACTTCCACGCGTCCAGAGCTGTTTCAGGCGCCGTGGCGGGCCGGCATCGAGGTCAAGGCGTACCAGCTTGAGCCGCTGCGCAAGGCCCTGCGCCTCCCGCGCGTGAATCTGTTCATCGCCGACGACGTTGGGCTCGGCAAGACGATCGAAGCTGGGCTGATCGTGCGCGAACTGCTGATGCGCCAGAAGGTGCGGCGCGTTGTGATCTGCGCGCCGCCGTCGGTGGTCGTCCAGTGGCGCGAGGAGATGGAGAGCCGCTTTGGCTTGGGGTTCGTCGTGCTCGACCGCGAGTACGTCGCTTCGTGCCGTCGCGAAAGGGGCTTCGGGGTGAACCCGTGGAACACGCACACGCGCTTCATCCTCTCGCACGCCCTGCTGCGCGACGAGACCTATGCCGCACCGCTCCGTGACTGGCTCGGCGACTTCGCCGAAGGCGCCCTCCTCATCCTCGACGAGGCCCACAACGCCGCGCCGGCGAGCGGGAGTCTGTACCCCGTGGAATCCGAGTTCACCCAGCGTGTGCGCGAGTTCGCGCCGCGGTTCGAGCACCGGCTCTTCCTCTCAGCCACGCCCCACAACGGCCACAGCAGCAGCTTCTCGGCGTTGTTGGAGATCTTAGATCCCCAGCGCTTCTGCCGCGGCGTGAAGCCCTCCCCGGCCATCACCGAGCCCGTGATGGTCCGCAGGCTGAAGGAGGATCTCCGTCAGATCGAGGGCGGATTTCCGAGGCGCGAGCCGCAGCGCCTCGTACTCGACGGCCTTCCCCAGGACACGCCCGAGTTGGAGCTTTCGCGACTCCTCGCCGATTACCGCACCGCGCGGGAGCAGCGCTTCGCCGGACAATCGAAGAGCGCCCTCCACAACGCGATGTTCGTGTTGATCTCGCTTCAGAAGCGGCTGCTTTCTTCCCCCGAGGCGTTCGCTTGCACGCTGCGCGCTCACCGAGCTGGTATCGCCCGTAAGCTCGCTCCCCGTGAGCTGAATCTCGATCCGTTCGCGGACAACTCGTCGAGTGACGACGATCGCGCCGAGCTGCCCGAGGCCGAGGTGGAGGCAGAGGCCGCCGGGAAGGTGGAGGCTGCTTCGGCATCGGTGGGCGACCCATTGGCTGCCGAGACTGCTATCCTCGACCGCATGACCCGCATCGCCGAGGCCTCGCGGCACCAGCCCGATGAGCGGATGAAGTGGCTCAACCGGTGGATCCGCGCTGAGCTGTTCACCGACCGGCGCTGGAACGAGCGCCGCGTGGTCATCTTCACCGAGTACGCCGACACCAAGCGTTACATCGTCGAGCAGATCGAGTCTTCGCTGGGGGATGACGCTCGCGGCCGCGTGCTGACCTACCACGGCGGCATGGATGAAAACTGGAGGGAGGATGTCAAGCGCGCCTTCAACACCGATCCATCCGAGCACCCAGTTCGCATTCTTGTCGCCACCGACGCCGCCCGCGAGGGCGTGAACCTCCAAAACCACTGCGCCGATCTGTTCCACTTCGACGTGCCCTGGAACCCGAGCCGCATGGAGCAGCGCAACGGTCGCATCGACCGTAAGCTTCAGCGCGCCGATGTGGTCCGATGCCATTATTTCGTGCTCCCGCAGCGGGCTGAAGACCGTGTGCTCGATGTGCTGATCGAGAAGACCGAGCGGATCCACAAGGAGTTGGGCGTGTTTCCGCCCCTGCTCGACAGCCTCGTGGAGAAAAAGCTTATGGGCGGTATCCGTCACACCGACGCCGATAAACTCGCTGGCGAAATCCGTGATCTCGCGCCTCCGCGCAGCTCTGTCGACGAGGATCTCGAGCCCGTCCGCGCCCGTCAGCACGCGTTGAAGCAACAACTTGACGTGCTCCGCAAGCTCCTCGAAGAGTCGAAGGAGTGGCTGGGGCTCGAAGACGACGCGTTCCGGGACGCCGTCTCCGCCTCGCTCTCCGTGCTGGGTGCACCTGGGCTCGTGGCGAGGGACTCCACCCACCTCGCTGACGACCCGGCCCGCGTTCCGTGGAGCTTCCCGGCGCTGGATCGGACTGCCGCGGGGCACGGTTGGGCCGAGACGCTGGACGCCCTCCGGGTCCCGAAGCGGCGCGATCAAAAGCAGGCCGATTGGCGGCGCGACGCGGCGCTCCGCCCAATCGTTTTCCGTGACCCCGGCTCGCTCGACGGCAAGGTGGTTCATCTTCATCTGGAGCACCGGGTCGTCCAGCGTTTGCTCGGGCGCTTCCTCGCCCAGGGGTTCGTCCACGACGACCTGTCGCGCGCGTGCGTCGTTCTCACAGATCACCCTACGCCGTACGTCCTCGTGCTCGGCCGCCTGTCGCTGTACGGGAACCACGCCGCCCGCCTTCACGACGAAGTGCTGGTGGCCGCAGCAGAATGGGTCGAGCCTGACCTCCGTACCCGCAAGCTCCGCCCGCTGGGGGACGAGGACAAGCGCCAAACCCTCGCGCTGTTGGAGGCCTCGCTCCTGCAGGCCCGCCCAGTTCCTGAAACGGTACGGTCGCGCCTGACCGAGATCGCCGCCCAAGACGTGGACGAACTGACCGGCCACCTGAAACGCCGCGCGGAGACGATGGCCAGCGCCGCGCTCCGCGAGCTAACCAAGCGCGGGGAGCAGGAGGCGAAGGACATGGTCACAATCCTGCTGGAGCAAAAGAAGCGCATTGCTGAGACGTTGCGCGACTGGTCGGAGCGCGAGAAGGCCCGCCAGTTGGTGCTGTTCGCCCCGGAAGAGTTGACGCAGCTCGCGGCCGACCGTCGTCATCAGGAGCGCAGGCTCCGCGACCTCGACGTGGAGCTGGTGACAGAGCCGGATCGCATCCGTGCCGGCTACGTGGTGAAGGCGCGCCGGATCGAGCCGGTGGGAATTGTGTACCTTTGGCCGAGGACGGGATGAACATGGAGTTCACCGACTGCCTCGATGGCATCGCCCACCTGAACCTGGCACCGCATGGGCGAACGGGCCTCAAGTACCCGTACAAGCTCCTCCTGCTTGCGTCGGTCGTGGACCTGATCGGCGAGGGGGAGCTTCCGACGCCGGAGGTGGTGCTGGCGATGACCGGAGAACCTGT
>CAIWGR010000166.1 GCA_903912275.1 uncultured delta proteobacterium | reverse complement strand
GGCCCGAGCGATCGCAGGCTCTCACCCGGTGCCATCAGCGAGCCGCCTGTTCCCTCCGAATCATCCTCTTCGAACTCGTCGGTCTCTGGCGCGGCAACGGCCTCGGGGAGCTCCTCGTCGTCGAAGTCCGGCTCGGCCACCGACCGCGGCGAGCTGGTGACCTCGTCGTCCTCCTCGTCCTCGCCCTCATCATCCTCGTCGTCGCCCTCGTCATCCTCGTCATCGTCTTCCATGCCAAGGAAGGGGTCGTCGAAGTCGAGCTCCTCCTCCTCGTCCCACTCCTCGACCTCGAGGCCCGATTCGGCCGTGAAGCTCGCCACATCGTTGGCCAGCCGGACGGCCACCGCGACGGCCTCTTCGTAGACAGGACCGAACAGCGTCGCCGTCTCCATCGGGAGCCGCCACGAGGGTGGCTGCGCGAGGCGCTGCAGGATGAAGAGCGGCTGCTCTGCCGGCTTCACCGAGAAGGAGATCGACTCGATGCCCTGCATCGCCCGGTTGAACCGGTCGGGCACCATCTCACTCACCGGCATGCCGCGCTGCTCCTGCGCCGCGACGGTCGCAGAGGCCTCTACCGCCCGTGCACCCTCTTCGCCGAACCAGACCCGCCGGAAGGCGCCGATGAGCGACTTCCGCTCGATGCCGCGGAGCTGCCAGATGAGGAACGGGTCGCTCTCCAGCGCCTCGGCAAAGGCGTAGTGTACCGCCGCGATGTGCTTGCAGGGCCGCGCCTTGTCCGGACAGTTGCAGGAGCCGAGCATCTCCGAGTTGCGCGCGGGGAAAAGGCTCAGCGAGAAGGCGCGGAAGGCCTCCTCCATGCCCGGCGGCATCGTCCCTGCGAGCAGGAAGGCGGGATAGTAGGCCCGCTCGCCAAGCGCGAGCAGCAGCCGCTCCGAATCCGACTCACGGAAGGGCGGGATCTCGATGGAGGTCGAGTAGGGCTTCGCCCGCGAACCCTGCACCCGCGCCGTGATCTTGCCCGCGTGCACCTGGAGCTGCATCACATGGCCCTTCTCCGCGTAGTCCTTGCCGCGCGGGAGCCGGTTCTGCCAGGCGGTCGAGAGCCGCTCGAGCGCCGTGATCCAGGCCGTCCCCCAGCCCGTGTTGCCATACCGTCCGAGCGTCATTGGCCGGCCTCCGTCAGGTCATCCACAGCGGCCGTCGCCTGCAGCGAGAAGATCTCGCTCAGCTCGTCATCCGACATCTCGGTGATCCAGGCCTCGCCCTCGCCGATGACCGATTCGGCCAGCGACCGCTTCGACTCCAGAATCTCATCAATCTTCTCTTCGACCGTCCCGGTCACGATCATCTTGTGTACCTGCACATCACGCGTCTGACCCACCCGGAAGGCCCGGTCTGTCGCCTGGTTCTCGACCGCGGGATTCCACCAGCGATCGAAGTGGAAGACATGGTTGGCGCGCGTCAGATTGAGACCCGTTCCGCCCGCCTTGATCGACAGAATGAGGATCGGCGAAGCGTCGGGATCGGTCTGGAAGGTTGACACCATCTCGTCCCGCTTCTCCGCCACCACGCCGCCGTGCAGGAAGGGCACCGCAACCTTGAGCTGCGACCGGAAGTGCTCCACCAGCAGGTCGCCCATCTCACGATACTGCGTGAAGACCAGCGCGTGGTCGCCCTCTGCGATCACCTCCTCGAGCATCTCGGTCAGACGCGCCAGTTTGCCCGAGCGACCGGTCAGCTTGCCCTCCCGCTCCTTGAGGTAGTGGTCGGGGTGGTTGCAGATCTGCTTGAGCGCCGTCAGCAGCGCCAGGATGTTGCCCCGGCGCTTGAGCCCGCTCGTACCGCTGATGCGCGCCATCGCCATGTCGACGGTCGCCTGGTAGAGCGTCGCCTGCTCCCGCGTGAGCGTGCAGTAGACCTTGTACTCCTGCTTCTCGGGCAGGTCCTGGATGACGTTCGGGTCGGTCTTGAGCCGCCGCAGCACAAAGGGGCCGACCATCTTCTTGAGCGTCTCGCGGGCCTTGGCATCGCCGAACCGCTCGATGGGCACGGCGAACTTGCGACGGAACTCACCCAGGCTGCCGAGCAGGCCGGGGTTGGCGAACTCGAGGATGGACCAGAGCTCTGCGAGACGGTTCTCGACCGGCGTGCCGGTGAGCGCGATGCGATGGTCGGCCGGAATCGACCGCACCGCCACAGCCTGCTGCGCCACCGGGTTCTTGATGTTCTGCGCCTCGTCCACCACCAGGTGGGACCACTGCTTGGTGCCGAGCAGCTCGGCATCCATGCGGGCCATCACATAGGTGGTCAGCACCACTGCGGCGCCCTTGCAGAGCCGCTCGAGTTCGGTCGCAGAGCCGGCCCGCGTGCGACCGTGGTGGCGCGCCACCCGGAGCCCCGGCGCAAACCGCCGCAGCTCATGCTCCCAGTTGCCCAGCACCGAGGTCGGACAGATGAGCAGCGCAGGCGAGCCATCGCCGCCCGTCTTGGCCCGGTGATGGAGCAGCAGCGCGATGATCTGGATGGTCTTGCCCAAGCCCATGTCGTCGGCGAGGCAGGCGCCAAAGCCCGACTCCGCGGTCTGCGCGAGCCAGGTAAGGCCACGCTGCTGGTAGGGACGGAGCTCGCCAACGAAGCCGGCCGGAGCATCCACAAGGGAGCTCGCCTCGCGGTCGCGGAGCGAGTCGATGAGCGACTTGATGTTGCCGCTCGCCACCACATCGATGACCCCCTGGTCGGTCGCAAACTCGCCGGCCAGCGCCACCGAGATGGCGGCCGCACGGTCCATCGTCCCGGTGTCCTTCTTGCCGTGAAAGAGGTTCTCCATCATCGCGAGCTCGGCGGGGTCTACCGCCAGCCACTCGCCACGCCACTGCACGAGCGGCTGCTTCATCGCCGCGATCTCGCGGAACTCCTCTGCGGTCAGCTGGTGATCGCCGACGGCTACCTGCCACTGGAAGGCGACCACCGCATTCATGCCCACCTTGGAGGGTCCGCGGTTCCACCGCTCCTCCATGTCGCCCACCTGGAGCTTCAGCTTGAGCCGCTGCTGCCCCTCGTTGCGGAGCTCCTTGGGGACGCGCACCGAGGCGCCCAGCTGCGACAGCATCGGGCCGGCCTGCGAGAAGAACTCCCAGGCCTCTTCGGTAGAGAGCACCACGCCGCGGGGGCAGCGCTCATGCAGCGATCGCCCGATGGGGCCGAAGACCCGCGCGCTCTCGCCCAGCGAGATGAGCAGGCTCTCGTGCGGCTGCACAAACCGCTTGTCGCCGACCATCATCTCGAAGGCTGCCGTCTGCCAGACCGTGCCTGCGTCGATGCGGCAGCTCGGGTCTTCGTTCGACTCCAGCATGAAGCGGAGGAACCAGGCGTCGCGCGCGCCGTCGGTCTCTGCCGACATCCCCGGAACCTCGAGGTGGTAGGCCACCGCGTAGCTGTCGCCCGGCGTGCCGCGCGGACGCACCGGCGCCGTCCAGCGGGCGAGTTCCGCAGCCAGCGGCTGCTCGACGAGGCCCGCGGTCTCCATCACGGGATCGACCGCGGTCAGACCGTACCGCCAGCGGAGCTCCCACGGCGCGAGCTCGCGGTTGTCCTTGCGAGGCCGGTCCTTGGAGGTCGAGGGCATCGCCTCGCGGCACATCGCATCGGCCGCAGCATCGAGGAAGGCCCGCAGCAGCGCCTCGGGCTGCCAGACGGTCGACATCGGCGTGACCGACTTCCTCCTCCGCCGCCGGCGGTTGCCCCGCTTCTTCCGCTTGCGCGCCGTATCGTGCGCCTGCCCGTCGTTCATCACCACCGCATGGCCCGCCAGCGGGAGCGAGCGCTCCAGCATCGCAAGCCGCTCGCGCGACGCGGGGCTCAGCACCGTCATCCCCCAGCGCGCCACCAGCTGGCCCTTGTCGCTCGTCTCGATCAGCGGAACCATCTCGCCCGCCGCCACCATCTCCACCGCCAGCTTCGCCGCCATCGCCCAGATGCGCACCGAGTCCGACACCTTGCGCTGCGCCGCCTCTGCCAGGTCCATGC
>CAIWGR010000165.1 GCA_903912275.1 uncultured delta proteobacterium | reverse complement strand
GTTCGAAGATCTGCTGCAGGGTCGCCGGGCGGGCGAGCGCGAGCGGCAGGTTGGAGATGAGGTTGTTTGCAGAGAGGGCCATGGCGCGGAAGGCGACCTGGCCGGTCGCCTCGATCCGTCCGCGCGCAGGGTAGAGCCGGTGCGGGAGTGTCCCCTGGGTGATCGCGCCGAGCGATTCGGCGAAGGCCTGCCAGTCGCCGACAGGGAGGTCGTCATCGAGTAGCCCGAACTCGCCGGCGAAGAGGGCCTCGCCATCGAGGGTGGCGAAGACCATGCCGGTGTCGGAGAAGGCGGGGCGACGAGAGGCCACGAGGGTACCGTCACCGGCGAGGAGCAGTGCTCCGTCTGTGAGCGGGCGCAGGTTGGCGAGGGTGACGGGCGTGACAGGATGCAGGGCCTGCCAGCGCGCCCAGATGGCGCGTGCGGAGGGTGTCGCATGGGTCACCTGAGCCACCTCTTCGCCTAGGCTGCGGGCGCATTCTCGGTGGGCGCGGAGGAGGCTGTCGGTGCCGTCGGAGGGCGCCGCGAAGGTGGTTGCTGACGGGAAACGAGAGGCACTGCCGGCCATCTCTGCTGCGTGCGAGGTGAGCAGGAGCTGACCGATGTCGGCGGGCGCAAACCCACGTTCCGCGAGGGCGTTCAGCAGCGCGTCGGCGAGATGCTCTGGCCCGGGGTCGATGAGGGTCGGTAGCGCGCCCGGCAGGAGATAGGCGATGTGCTCCCAGTCATACGAAGCAGCGCCTTCATTGGGCGCCGCGAGTCGGAGCGGCGTAACGGTCTGCCCCGCCGCGCTAGGCAGCACCGAGGTCCCGGTAGGTGAAGGTGAGCTGGTGTTCGCAGATCTCGAAGCGGTCGCCCTCGTCGATGCGGCGGGTGTCTACGCGGCTGCCCTCGAAGCGGACGCCGTTGGTCGAGCCGAGATCCTGAATGAAGAAGTAGCCCTGATGGAGCACGACCTGTGCGTGACGCCGGGAGACGTTGGTGTCGACGATGAGGAGGTCGGTCTCGTTCGCACCCCGGCCGATGACAAACTGGGCCTTGTTCACGGCGTAGCGCTTGCCATCGAGGATGACCCAAAGCTTGGGCATCGAGGGCTCTGCGGGGGGTTCCGGAATGACGACTGCGGGTACGGGAGCTGTTGCCTGAACGGCGGGGGCAGCCGGCGCAACGAGCCCGACGGGCGGGGCGGTCGCGACGAGGTCGGGGCTGGTCAGCGCCGAGGCGAGCGCCTGACCGATGAGCTGGTCGATGGTGACGCCCTGCTCCTTGGCGAGGCGCTCATAAGAGGCCCAGAGCTGCTCGTCGCAGAAGAAGCTACGGAGTTGCTTTCGTCGGGGTTCGGTCATGGTGGCACCGTGGGAGGAGTGTGGCTCGCTAGCACACCCGCGTCAGATGAGGGAAGGATCGGCGAAGTCGGGCTCTTCCGGCTCGACGGGGGCTACGGCGGCAGTTTCGCGCCAGGCCGCGACGCGGTCGTAGACGACGGGGATGATGACAAGGGTGAGCAGCGTGGAGCCTGCGAGGCCCGCGCCGAGGACCCAGCCGAGGGGCTGGCGAATCTCTGCGCCTGCGCCCTGCGCGACCATCATCGGGACGACGCCGACGATGGTGGTGAGGGCGGTCATGACGACGGGGCGGAGGCGGATCTGGCAGGCCTCCTGAACGGCCTGCGTGCGCTCCATTCCCTGGCTCCTGAGGAGCGAGACGGCATCAAGGAGGACGATGGCGTTCTTGACGACGATGCCGGCGAGGATGATGGCGCCGAGACCCACGACCGCGGAGACCGGCTCGTCGAGCAGTCGGAGGGTGTAGGCGACGCTGACGCCTGCGAGCGGGATGGTGAGCATGATGATGAGCGGCCCGACGAAGCTCTCGAAGGTTGCGGCCATGACGGCATAGACGAGGAAGAGCGCGAGCAGCATGGAGAAGATGATGCTTCGGGTTGCGCCATCGAGTTCGGCGGATTGACCGCGGAGGCGGGCCGTAACGCCTGGCTCGAGAGGCGTGGTGCGGAGGATGGAGGCGAGGCGCTCGCGGAGCTCTCCGAGCGAGCGCCAGTCGCCGTCGACGGGGAGTCGGATGACCCGCTCGCCATCGCTGTGTTGGACCTCGACGGGCCCCTTGCCAAGTTCGACCTCTGCGACTGCGCCAAGCGGGATGGAGCGTGGGCTGGCGGAGGCGCTATCGCCTTGGGAGGCGGCGGCGGCGCCGGTGGCCCCAAGACCCGTGAGGCCGCGCAGCAGGGCCTGGATACCACCCTGCGGCAGCGCGAGATTGCCGCCTGTGTTCTCGACACGCAGCGGCAGCGCGCGGAGGTCTTCGATGCGGGAGAGCTGGTCCGGGTTGACCTGAACGAGGACGTCGGTGGAACGATCGGTCTCGCGGACTTCTGCGGCAACAACGCCCTGCACAGAGCGGCGGATGGACTCGGCGGCGGAGCGCGGGTCGATGCCGTAGGCGGCGAGTCGATCGCGATCGAAACGGACGCGGATTTCCGGGAGACCCTCGCGGGTAGGGGCCTCGACCCGGGCGCCTGGCGCCATCTTCTCGACGGCGGCAGCGAGGGTCTGCGCACTGCGCGCGAGGGCATCGAGCCGGCGGCCTGTGACCTCGATGATCATGGGGGCCTCGAAGGC
>CAIWGR010000164.1 GCA_903912275.1 uncultured delta proteobacterium | reverse complement strand
TCGCAAGGACGCCTCCAACCGCGGCGAAGGCCCGGCGCCTGCCTGGGTCGCCGAGCTCCGCCGCCCCTCGCCCGTGGCTGAGCTTACTTCGCCAACGGGACCTGGGAATTGCCCATGAGATAGGTTAGCGCTGTTCCCGGCGCCGGGTGGCCAGATCGTAGGCCTGATCGATCCGTTCGGCGGCGGCCTGCGCGAGGTCCGTAAAATCCGTTTCGATGAGACGAAGGTCTTGCTGCGCCATCTTCAGGACGAACTCCTCGAAACTGAGCCGCCCGTTGCGGGCCTCCCGGTCGAGCGGCAGCCGCTCGGCGCACAGGCGCGGAATCTTGGCGAAATCCGACCAGGCCTTGCGCGAGCGAGCGAGATCATCCCGGAGCAGCGAAGTGAAGGCCGCGATGGGCAGGATGACGGCGGCGCGCATGTTGCAGATGCAGTACTCATTCGCACGGAAGGCCGGACCGAGGATCAGGGCGGCGCCCTTGAGGAACGCGACCCGCTCCTCCAGCGGAAGTATCTCGACATCGTGAATCGCGAGCTCGCGCTCAGCGGTGACGCCGTCAGGGATGAGTGTCGTAAGGGCATTTTCGTCGGCGTACTCGGCGACAAGTTCGGCGCGAACGGTGGACTTAGGAAGCAGGCCGATGATGATGATCCTGCGGACGACTTCAGCTACAGTGGTCATGGGATGGAAGTTAGTGGATGATGGTTATTTTTAAAGAATAGATACCCGCCGAAGCGGGGCCAGAAATCAGAAGTGAAGGGTCTCTATAAATAGAAGAGGCCGGACCCCGAAACTGGCGTCTCGGTTTCCGGCCTCTGAATGCGGACTAGATCGCGCCTTTAGCGAACTTCGCCATGAGCGCAGGGGTCGCGCCGTCGAAACCGACGACATCGAGCATGCCCGCGTCGTTGGGATCGGCGATGGTGAATCCAGTGGAGGTCATGCCCACGACGATCAGCTTAGCGCCGATGCCGGTGGCCTGCCTGTACTTCTCCAGCGCCTGGACGGGCTGGATCTTGCCGGCCCACGTCTCGGAGTCCGTGAGGACGACGAACGTATCGACCCTGATCTTATTCTGGAGTGCCCATGTCATGGGCAGCGAAGCGTCGGTGCCTCCACCATTGATGCTGGAGACTTTTTTGGTCGCATCGAGGATGCTATCCCTAGCCGTAACCCCGAGATCTCTGATTCCATGGTCGAAGCCCATGATAGCGGTCCAGGGCTCCGTCCTCGCCGCGACGACCGCAAGGGCCGCCGAAGCGACGTTAGGCGTGAGTCCGGGGACACCGGCGATTTCGCCGACCGTCATCGAGCCGGAAACGTCAAGACCGAGGAGATGCCTCGTGCCCGCGGGTTCGACGACTCCGAAGGAGAGCTCGAACGCTTCGTCGAGGGCTTCGACGACTTTATTCGAGACGGTCCACGTGGCCGCCGACCTGACGCCTCTACCCGAAGAGTAGGTTCTCAGGGCAGAGAGCACTTGGATGGGATGGACCTTCGCGCCCCTCAGCCTTTCGACATCGGTCAGTCTCTGGAAGACCAGTTTCTCAGCGTCGGAGAGAGGCTTGAGAAGCCCGATCTTCGACATGGTACCGAGATTCCTGATCATCGCCGTCATGGGCATCTCCTGAAGGAGCGCCTCCCAGACCTCGACCTTGTTAAGGGCTTCGGTGGGCAGGGCTTCTCTGGGGAGCCTGTACTTGACGATGAGATCGACCAGCTTCTTGACCGAAGCCTGATTGGCTTCGGCGAGGATCGCCTTCACTTCCGCGGAGTCAGCCTGTTCGGCGACGAGTTTCAGTCCGGAGGCCTGTTCGGCCGCCCAGACGAAATCGAGCGCCTTGTCGCCAGGGGCGACGGGAGCTTTCGCCCACTCGGCTTTCTCATGCTTCGCGGTCCAGCCGAAGAGCTTGCCCTGGACTTCCGTCTCAGGGACAGGCTTGGCGAGCCTCAGGACGTCCTTCATGGACCAGCCTTCCCTCTGCTTGTATTTCACAAGCTGTAGGGCGAGCGTCTCGTTCTTCCTTCCCTTGAACCAGAGCTGGACAGCCTTCTTAAGTCCCCTGCCCCAACCTCTCAGTCCGTTGACAGTGTCGACGAACTTGAGGAGGTGAGTGCCCGTCTTAAGGGCGGAGGGAACCGCGGCGAGGGCGGCCTTTCTGGTCACGTCGTCGCCCTGGGAGGCAGCGAGCGCGAGGACGAAGATCGCGGTGTCGGGCTTGGGGGCCCTCCCGGACTTCAGCATCTCGACGGTCTTCTCAACGACCTTGACGCCGTCCTTCTTGAGAAGGAGCAGGACCTGGTTCGCGTTAACCGCCGTCAGCTTCTTTTCGGAAACGTAGAAGGTGCCGCCCTCGGTGCCGAGGATGAGGAACCTTTCCAGCTGCTTCCATTCGTCGAGCTTGAAGACGAAGCCCCCGGCGTTATTTTCGACCATGTCCCTGCCGGGGATAGGGAGACCCTGGTGGGTCTCGGTCGTCTGGAGACCCGTGAGGGCCTCCTTGATGTTCTTTTTCATGTTATGTAGTGCCCGTGAGGGCGGTTTTTGGTGTTAGTGCATTTGATTGCGGTGTTGGTTTGGACTGAAAGTGATGACGACGTCCGGGAGCCTCCGTAACGAACGGAAGCCCCCGGCCGCGGGTGCGTAACAAAGAGGCAACGGACGAATTCGAATCGTCACGGACGGCTTATGAGTCCGTCGGCCAACCTATGGGCGCTGCCTTGAGAGGGTGGAAGATCGGGAACTCGAATCCCGTCCAGGTCCTCGCCAGAGTCCCGTGCTGCCGATTACACTAATCTCCCGATAAATGGTGGACCGTTGGGGAGTCGAACCCCTGAACGTTGTTTGCGACGCAATTGACCTAACCATAGGTCTGAACAGCCCATTAAATTGGCGGAGGGGGCGGGATTTTCACCCGCATGACGAGTTTGCGTATAACCCAACAACGGTCGGCTCTGGTTACCCGAGCAAGTTGGTTGCGTTGGATGTTTGTCGCGCTGTCTTAGGATTAGACGACCCCTCCTGAAATTTGGAATGATTATGGATCATCCCCTGAAATGGTAGTCACAGATGGGTTCGAACCATCGGTCTCCGGGTTATCTGCCCGGCGCTCTGACCAGCTGAGCTATGCGACTATAAAAGGTGAAGGGGGCGGGGTTTTCACCCGCAGCTCCGAGCTTATCGAGATAACCCAACACGAGCGGCTCCGGTTGCCCGAGCAAGGTGGTGCGCTGGATGTTTTCACGGTGCTTTGATTAAGCTACCCCTTCAGAAAGTGTGCCCGAAGAGAGATTCCAACTCTCAACCTGCTAGTTAGGACCTAGCTGCTCTGTGCATTTGAGCTACCCGGACAGGAAAGGTGCGGACGGCAGGGATTTCACCTGCTGGCGCGTATTGCCGAGATAACCTAGGATCCGGACGGCCCATCGCTGGGCAAGGTGTTGGACTAGGAGTGCGCCGAACGTAGAAGTACGTCCGCATAATTGGTCAGGAAAACGGGCTTCGATCCCGTGGCCTCGTGCACCCCGAGCACGCGCTCTGCCTGCTGAGCTATGTCCTGTTTGAAATGGGCGCGTCGATGGACGCGACAAACGAGCAAGGTGCGATTGAGAGGGTTTGTTGCGTAGTAACTCTCGATCTTCGGCTCGAAATGGGGTTCGGGGAAGGAATCGAACCTTCATTTGCCGGTTCGTAGCCGGCGATCTTATCCGTTGGAAGACCCGAACGATAACGTGCTTTCCCCATACTGGGAAAGCGGGAGATGGTCACCCATGGAGGACTTGAACCTCCACCCTCTCGGTCCCAAACCGAGCGCGATACCATTACGCTAATGAGTGCTAAACCCAGGCTTGGCCTGGAGGATTCGAGCAAGGATTTGCCGTCGGGATATTGCCGATGAACCGGTTGCCCGGATCGCCACGCTTGCGCGCATCAGCTGGCAATTTTCCATTGCGGTGGTTGTGGATAACCGACGGCGGTCGGCTCGAAAGGGACGGAGAAGCCCAGCTAGGCTATCTCCGGTTGAATTGGTCGCGCGTGGAAGAATCGAACTTCCTTCTGGGGGGTCCTAGACCCCCGTTCTTACCAATAGAGGAACGCACGGGGTTTTGAAAAGTGGACGATACTGGAGTTGAACCAATATATGCCGGGTTTCACTCGGCTACTTTACCGTTAAGACAATCGTCCGAAATATTTTGAGCAAGGGAGTGACCTCGCTGAAGATCAGCGTGTCGTTAGCGCTAGAGGGTTATTTACGGTAACCTAGCGCAAGCGGCTCAAAAATGGTCGGTGACGCAGGATTCGAACCCGATGTCGTCTGCGACGAGAACAGGGTTACGCCCTGCCGGTCCACCATGGACCCATGTCACCGAAAGGTTTTCCTGATTGAACCTGGACCCACCGCGCATCGCCTGCCGGCGCTGAAGCAAAGCAAGTGATGATGCGAAGCGGACCCAGGCGAGCCCGACGCGGGAACACGTCGGCGGGCTCTTTGGTCCGGACTGTAAATGAAGGATGAGCAAGTGATTCGCTAAGGGATGTCGTATAAACCTTGGCTGTCGGCTCGAAAGGAATCCAGCTATGCTGGAAAAGTATGTGAATTTACGAAAGCGTGATCCGGGCAGGAATCGAACCTGCATGTGACGGGTAGAAGCCGCCGGTTCTATCCTTTGAACTACCGAATCAAAGTGAAGCCGAAGGGACTTGCCCCCTTACGCCTTACGGCAGCCCAACTTAAACGGGCGGTGCCTGCTGTTCCACCACGTCTCCGGCTTGAGCGATGAACTGATTAGGTCACGACCGCCGGTCATTCTCCGGCCTCAGGGGGTCCAAATCCAATAACCGTCATCCTGCGGTCCGCGCGATGCGGGCAAGTTGTCGGAGACGATACCCTGCTTTATTATGCTAAGCTAGGTCGTGATTCTAAATTTAGTTCTTCTACGAATCGCTTGATTCCTAGAAGTGACTTCGCTACGACTACCGCTTCGTTCCTTTGCAGGTGAGTCCTAGCGTTTGAAATTGATCCCAGGGCGGAGTGACTCCGCCCGGCGATTTTATGTTTCGTTTAGGCGGCCCCACCCTGGGGTTTGTTTTTTCTTTTCTGATTTCTTGGCCCCGAGCCTTCCGGCTGGGTATGTAAAAGATCGGGATGAATGTTCTGCGCTAACCGACACGGGGGTCGTCGCCTTGAGGCTGTTAGACGTGAGCTCATTCGGATGAGTTGAGATTGGTGGGGCACTGGGAGTAATGCAATAGGAAACATCACGATGTTAGCAAAGTATTATAAATATCCTTATCTCGTTGTTAATCAAATAGTTACACCAGTATTTCGGGTGAATAGAGGTGTAGCGACTCTCCAAATGCCAAATTACTTCGCCAACGGGACCTGGGAATTGCCCATGAGATAGGCGAGGAGGTCGCGCTGCTGCTCGGGCGTGAAGGCCTGCAGGAGCCCTTCCGGCATGAGCGAGAGGGGCATGATCTTGCGCGCCTTGATGTCCTGCTT
>CAIWGR010000163.1 GCA_903912275.1 uncultured delta proteobacterium | reverse complement strand
TGGCGCAGTCACAATGGTTCGCAACACGCCGGGAGTTGCCTCAAGCGCGAGAACAACGGCTGCGACCTCGTCTGCAGGCGTGAATACCTTCACATGGGGGCCGGCGTCGATGGTAAAAAATACGGGGAGTCCGCCGGCGCGGAGGCGTCGAACAGCATGGATGACTTCGACCGTGGCGCCGCGCCAGTAGAGCACACCCGGGTCGGCGGCGATGGCGCTGGCATGCATGCGGAGGGCACTGGCTTCGGCGATGCGGGCGAGCTGGTCGAAGTCGCGGGCAGCGATGGCGGTGATGGCGCTCTGCACATCGGGTTCGACCGTCTCGATCCAGGCCGAGTAGTAGGGCGAGGTGCGCTCGGTGAGGTTCATGCCGTCGGTGGAGGCCACCTCTTTCTCGCCTTCGACCGTGACGGCGATGACGACGCGGAGGTCCCAGTGGTGCTCGTCGAAGAGCGGCTCTGCGAAGGCGTCGGTGCCGTCTGCGCGGGTGCCGGCATGCATGCGGGCGAAGCCGCCGAAGAGGCTGCGGGCGGCAGAGCCGGAGCCCTCGCGGGCAAGGGCAGAGAGTTGCGGCAGCGAGAGGTGGAGGCCGGCCGCTTCGGTCGCCGCGAGGGCGAGGGCGGCGAAACCGCTGGAGGAGGAGGCGAGGCCAGCCGCGGTGGGGAAGTCGTTGGTCGAGAGGATGCGGGCGCCGCCGAGCGCGGCGCGGGCGGCGGGGCCCTGCTGGAGCGCGACGAGGTCGCGGACCCGGTCGAGGAGGGTGGCGACGCGGAGTCGCTTGGCGGCGGGGACAGCAACGCCGTTGAGCTCGAGCGAGTCTTCCTCGTCGCCGAAGGTGAGGCTGGTGCGGGTGGCGACGGGCCCAAGGGTGAGGCTGAGGCTTCCGGCCGCGGGCAGGTTGAGCCGGCTGTCGCGCTTGCCCCAGTACTTCACGAGGGCGATGTTGGGGTGGGCGACCACAGAGGCGTGCATCAGGAATCCGTTACGGGTTGGAGATGGGCCTCGAAGGTGGCCCGCGCGAGGGGCGCAAGGGCGGAGGCGACGGCGGGTGCTGTCTCGTCTGTAACGAGCGCGACCATGCAGCCACCGCCGCCTGCACCGGTGAGCTTGGCGCCGAGCGCGCCGGCCGTGCGGGCCGCATGGACGGCCGCATCGAGGGAGGCGGTGGAGACGCCGAGCGCCGAGAGGAGGCCGTGGTTGAGATTCATCAGGCGGCCGACCGCAGCATGATCGCCGGCGGTGAGCGCAGCCTCGGCCTCGGCCACCAGCGCGCCGATGTCTGTGCAGAGGGCGCGGGCCACAGGATGGGCCTCACGCAGGGCTGCGACCGCGGCGACCATGCGGCCGGTGTCGGCGCCCGCCTCGACCTGGGCGACCAATAAGCGGAAGCTGGCACCGAGCGCGACGGGGCGCATGCGGGGCGGGTTGCCGCGCACAAAATGCATGAGGCCACCATGGATGGCGACGGCATGATCCAGGCCCGAAGGGTTGCCGTGGAAGACCCGCTCGGCGGCCATCGCAGCCTCGAAGAGCTGGTCGGGCGTGAGCAGGTGGCCGGCGGCTGCGGCAAGGGCGCGGGCCGAGGCGACGGCCATGGCGGCGCTGCTACCGACGCCCGCGCCCGCGGGGAGCGAAGCCTCGAGGTGGAGGTCGTAGCCCGAGGCGTCGAAGGGGAGCGCGTCGCGGAGGGCGCGGAGGGCGGTGGCGACCCGGTGGTCGGCGTCGCCGGCGACATCGATGGACCAAGCGGGCACGGTGATGCGGGCCGCCGTGCGGCCGGTGACGGTGGCCGCGACGCCAACCGTAAGGGCTGCGGCGAGCGCCGGCTCTCCGTAGACCACCGCGTGCTCGCCAAAGAGCAGCAACTTTCCGTGAGCAAAGGCCATGCCCCCTCTTGCCACGGAGGGGCCCGCATGTGCAAACAAAGCGGGCCAAAAACTGCGATGGAGCCGCGATGAAGTTCTGGTTGATGAAGAGCGAGCCGGATGTCTTTTCGTTCGACGATCTGATGGCGCGACCCGCCAAGACGGAGCCGTGGGATGGCGTACGGAACTACCTGGCGCGCAACCACATGATGGCGATGAAGAAGGGCGACCTCATCCTCATCTATCACTCCAACTGTGAGCCGCCCCATGTGGCCGGCATCGCGACCGTTGCGAAGGAGGCCTACCCGGACAGCAGCGCCTGGGACCCGGCCTCGGACTACTTCGATCCCAAGTCGCCAGCCGACAAGCCGCGTTGGTTCCGGGTGGATGTGAAGGGGGTGAAGGCGCTCAAGGAGCCGGTGGCGCTGGCCATGC
Source organism: uncultured delta proteobacterium (assembly GCA_903912275.1). Taxonomy (GTDB): domain Bacteria; phylum Myxococcota_A; class Bradymonadia; order REDH01; family REDH01; genus CAIWGR01. The sequence continues at coordinate 3,120 of CAIWGR010000163.1, read as the reverse complement.
TCAAGGCCGACGCAGCGCTCGAGGGGCTGGAGGTGGTCCGGAAGGGGACGCGGCTCTCGGTGACGCCGGTCACCGAGGAGGAGTTTGTGCGTGTGCTTTCGCTCGGCAAAACCAAATACTCCACAAAGTAGGATAAAGTTGACGGGTTCAGGTTTGCGGCGTAGCGGAATTGCCATCGGGTTGGGGTTCGGAACTCCCTCCCGAGCGCGACTTTGCCCTGCGAAAGGCAGAAGCAAGTTGCATGGCGCCCGCCGATTTGCGAAAGCATCTGAATGTTGTGACGGATCCCGCTCCCGTCGCACTCTGCTCTCTGGCTCTCTGGGCCAGGGAGTGGCGCCATGTGAGAGCCTGGGAGGACGATGACCATTTCGCAGCAAGAGAGCCGACGCCGAATCGCCTTTGCGGTGTTGGCGCCTTTTGCGCGGGTGGCTGTGAACTGGCGGCTGCCGCTTCGGGCGGCGAAGCAGCTGATCGAGCTGGCCTACTATGCCGAGGCGCGTCGGCGGGGCCACAAGCTGCGCGAGGTCTCGGAGCTGCTGTCGGTGAGCATGAGCAAGCTGGGTCTGTTGTCGCGAGACCTCAAGGAGATCTTCGACGAGGGGACGGCGGGGAAGTCGACGGCGCGCAGGGTACTGTCGGTGCTGGGAGCCGGTCCGCTGAGCGAGGCCAAGCTGCTGTCGGTGCTCGACGATGTGGAGGCCGAGGCGGTGAAGGCGGTGCTCGACGACATGGTCGCGCAGCATTTGTTGGAAATGGTGCCGGGCCGGACGCCGCTCTACCGGCTCGCGGCCGCGCAGTACCGGCTGGTTCAGGAGCCGTGGATGGCGCGGTATGATGCGCTGAACCACCTGATGACGGCGATTGGCCAGACGGTGGATGCCCGGTTCGAGCGGACCGACCCGAACGCGATGGCGCGGACGCTGAGTTTCAAGCTCAGGCCCGAAGACCGAGCTCGTCTGACGGAGCTCTACGAGAAGCAGCTCGTGCCGCTGATTGTGGAGCTGGATGCCGCCGCCGTAGCAGCGGGCGATGCGGGCGTGGCGATGAATGTCGCGATCATGTGGGCGCCCGACAGCGATGGACCGGATCAGCCAGAGTTGAACAACGCGAAGGAGTCGACATGAAGGCCATCGGGATTGTGTGCGGGCTGATGGTTTCGTCTCTGACGTGGATGGGCTGCGACGAGGCGCTGTCGCCCGCGGACGAGGCGCTGCCCTGCGGGCAGGGCGAGCTGGTTGTGGTGGAGGGGCACCATTATTGCGTGTTTGAGGCCTCGGTGGTCATCGAGACGGGGTTCAGCTGCCCCGAGGGGACACTGCCGGCAGAGCATGAAGAGAAGTTCATCTGTGCGCCGCCCGACGGGCTGGCGGACGAGGCGCTGTCGGAGCTGTCGGAGGCGCTCGACGCCATGTCGAACCGGCTCAACCGGCCCGCGCCCGTGAAGCCGATGGCAAATGCCGGACAGGCTGCGATGGCGCAGGATGAGCGGGCTGCTGATGGCGCAGACGAGGCCGCTGCAAGCAGCGTCGAAGCGCTCCAGAAATCGGGCGGGACCGAAGAGGCGTCGGGCTACTAGCGCAGGGCGACGCGGAGAAGCTCGCTCGGCCGGCTGGGGTCGTCGTTGTCGGTGACCATCCAGAGGTCGCCGGAGCCGTCGCGCGTGGGAGCGAGTCCTTCGGGCTTATCGAGCAGCAGCGCGCCATCGCTGTTGCGGAGCGGGGTGCAGTGCCAGCCTTCCGCGTTGTGCCAGCCGACGATGCTGCCGACCACTTCGCCGTCGTCGTAGCTGTTGGGCGAACACTCGGCGACGGCGATGTAGGTGAGGCGGTCGCCCGTCCAGGCGGCATCTGTGAAGGAGTAGGTGGCGCCCTGTGGCGCAGGCGGGAACTGGTGCTGCTCGATCTCGCGGAGCTCGGGCAGGGGCGCTGAGTCGGGATCGTCGAGCAGGGCGAGGAGCGCGTGCAGTGGGATGCGGGCGGTGGCGCTGACGGGGAGCAGGTCGCCGATGGGGGCGCCGTTGCCGCGCTGGAAGAGCATGAGGCTGCCGTCGGGGAGCGGTGCTGCGCCCTCGAGGTTGAGTTCGCTTCCGGCGAAGGCGGTGGTCTCGCGGAGGAGCCGGTAGAGGCGAGGGAGCGGGATGAGCTCGGGCGTGAGATCGGTGTGTGGGCGCTGTCCGAGGGGGCAGCGGAGCCGGACAAGCGTCTCGCGCGCCGAGGTGGAGCCGGAGCCGAGCGCGATGAGGTGGTGGTGGCCGTCACGGGTGAAGGAGAAGGCGGCCTCGAGGTCGAGCTTGCGGTGCTTGTTGCCGCGGGCAGGTTCGAAGATGCGGATCCCCTCGTCGGCGGGCAGCAGGAGGGGCAGGGCGATGGCTGTCTCGGGGTCAACAAGGGCGACGACGCGGGTGTCGTCCTGGACGACAGCGAGGAGGTCGCCCCACCAGGCGAGGCCGCTGCCTGCGCGGACATGGGCGGGCACATCGTGCGAGGCGTCGGCGCCATCGCGATAGCGGAGCGGACGGCGAGAGAGGATGGTGGCGGTGAGCGCGTCGGGTTTGTGCAACATTTCGCCACATTCGTGAACAAAACTAGAAGAGTTGGCCGAAACGGTTAGCGAGGGTTGGGCGTCAAAGTAGCCCCCAAACCTCTCTCCGCTCGTCCGACGGAAACCGCAGATCAGCATGCCCGACACAGCGAACAAAGCAAAAACGAAGCAGAAGAGCTGGGGCGTCGGCTGGCTGATCGCCGTGCTCCTCCTGCTTCCGCTGCTCTCGGCCGGCTACAAGGTTGGGGTGCTGCACTACGCGCTGACGGATGCGCTGCCGGACGACGAATACACCGTGTCTGTGTCGATGACACTGGACGGGCATGGCGAACGGGCCAAGGTGCGCACCTTCCTGCCGTTGGAGGACAGCCGTCAGAAGGTGATGACGCTTACGCCGGAATCGTCTGCGGCCTTCCGGTTCTCGGAGTCGAACGAGCATGACAACCGGGTTGGGAACTGGATCGGGACCGAGGTGAGCGATGGGACGAAGCTTGGCTACACCGTGGTTGTGCGGCTGCTGGGCCAGCAGTTCGAGCTTGGTCCTGACATCGAGGTGCCGAAGGAGCACGGGAAGGGGCT
>CAIWGR010000162.1 GCA_903912275.1 uncultured delta proteobacterium | reverse complement strand
GCTGCTGTCAACGCCGAGCCCCTTCGGGCCGAAGTTGAGGCGGTCGTCGCGATGACCGGACCCTTCGCGACGCGGACCTCTCTCCATGGTGGAGGCTGGCCCGAGGATGTCTTGATTCCGTGGGTTGAACACGGGCAAATTGCAGAGAACACTCCGGAAAGTGCTCGTCTGCAAGTAGTAGGAACTGTTTTACATGAGCATGAACAAGGCTGTTGAGAAGGGTGGTTTCTTCGCGAAGAAGAAGCAGGATGAGGATTCGCTGAGCTTCGGAGAGCTGCTGCTCGAGACCGAGGCCTCCGGCACGCGCGAAGGCGAAATCTCCAAGGGTATCGTCCTCTCGATCAAGGATGACCAGGCACTCATCGACATCGGCGGAAAGTCGGAAGGTCGCATCGACCTCAACGAGTTCCGCGCCCTCGATGGCACGATCACGCTCGCCGTTGGCGACGAGGTCGAAGTCTTCGTTGTCGCTCTCGAAGACGACTACGGCCAGTGCCGCCTCAGCAAGCGTGAAGCCGACCGCATGAAGATGTGGGAAGAGATCGCCGGCAAAGTGGAGCGCGACGAGCTCGTGCTCGGCCTCGTGGTTGGTCGCGTCAAGGGCGGCCTCCAGGTCGACATCGGCGTCAAGGCCTTCCTCCCGGGCAGCCAGGTCGAACTCCGCCCCTCGCGGAACCTCGACAAGTTCATTGGCCAGTCCTTCGAGTTCAAGATCATCAAGTTCAACAAGAAGCGGGGCAACATCGTCCTGTCGCGTCGCGCCCTCCTCGAGGACGAGCGCGAGCGCCAGAAGCGGAAGACGCTCGAGCGCCTTGTCGAGGGCTCCATCCTCGATGGTGTCGTCAAGAACATCACCGAGTACGGCGCCTTCGTCGACCTGGGTGGCATCGACGGCCTCCTTCACATCACCGACATGAGCTGGGGCCGCGTCACCCACCCGGAAGAGGTCGTCCGCATTGGCGACGAGCTCCGCGTCAAGGTCCTCAAGTTCAACCGCGAGAGCGAGCGCGTCTCGCTCGGCCTCAAGCAGCTGCAGGCCGACCCCTGGTCGGGCGCAGAGGACCGCTACCCCGCCAATGTGCAGGTGCTCGGCAAGGTTGTCTCCATGATCGACTACGGCGCCTTCGTCGAGCTCGAGGAGGGCATCGAGGGCCTCGTCCACATCTCCGAGATGTCCAGGACGCAGCGGGTCAAGCACCCCTCCAAGATGGTCCAGAAGGGCGATGTCGTTCAGTGCGTGGTGCTCAAGATTGACGCCGACACCAAGAAGATTTCGCTCGGCATGAAGCAGCTCGAGTCCAACCCCTGGTCGCTCCTCGAGGAGCGCTACCCGGTCGGCACGCAGATTGTCGGCAAGGTCCGCAACATCACCGACTTCGGCATCTTCATCGGCATCGAAGACGGCATCGACGGCCTTGTCCACATCAGCGACATGTCCTGGACCGCCAAGCTCAAGCACCCCTCCGAGGCCTACAAGAAGGGCGACGATGTCGAGGCGGTTGTCCTCTCCATCGACGTCGAGAACGAGCGCTTCTCGCTCGGCATCAAGCAGCTCTCGGCCGACCCCTGGGAGAGCCTCCCCTCCCGCCTGCCCATTGGCTCGGTCACCAACGCGACCATCACCAAGATCACCGACTACGGCGCCTTTGCCGAGGTCGAGGATGGCATCGAGGGTCTCGTGCACATCTCCGAGCTTTCGCGCGACCACGTCACCAACCCCAACGATGTGGTGAAGGCTGGCGACAAGGTGAAGGTCGAGATCATCTCGCTCGAGCCCAAGGAGCGCAAGATTGCGCTCTCCATGCGCTCCTACCAGCAGCGTCTTGAGTCCGGCGCGCTTCGCAGCCACCGCGACGAGGGTGGTGCCACCTTCGCCGACCTGCTCGGCAAGAAGGGCGAGTAATCCCCACATGCGGCGGTTCTCCTCCGCATCGGCCTGCTGGCCGCCATCGCTCCTTACGGCAGCGTTGGCGGCCATCGCCGTTTTGTGGACTGCGCCTGCTGCGGCCGAACCGGGCCCTGTCGTTACGCTGCAGGAGGTGCTCGAGGCCGCCGACCGCCATCCCCTGGTCGGAAGCGAGCGGTCGCAGCGGGCCGAGGCTGCGGCACGGGCCGACGAGGCAAGTTGGGCCCGATTTCCCCGCATCGATATCCTCGCCACCCTCGCGCCGGTACCAACCATCAACCTCCGCGACCCCGGTGATCCCACGGCCGATACCCGTGACGAGACCGCGCTGCTGAACGACCTCTTCGGCGACACCAACCCCTACTATCGCTTCGAGGCCAAGGCGGTGCAGCCGCTCTACACCTTCGGCAAGATCACGCTCGCGCGAGAGCTTGCGGCGGTGGGCGTGCGTGCAGCCGACGTGGAGGTAGAGAAGGCCCGGCTTGAGGCCCGCTTTGCCGCCTATCGTGCCTACCGCGCGGTGCAGTGGCACGGCGAGACCGACGCGCTGTTGCGAGAGGCCTTCGACCGGCTCAAGACCGCCCGAGACAAGATTGAGGTCCGCATCGAAGACGGGGTGCCGGGCGCACGGACCGACCTCCGCAAGCTCCTCATCTCGATGCCGACCGTCGTCTCGGCACGGTCTGCCGCCGACGAGGTCGGCCTGACGGCACGCGAGTCGCTCGCCGCACAGTTCGACCTCGAACCCGACTTCCTGCCCGAGCCCTTCGAGGCCACCGCGGGAAGCGAGGCGCCCTCGCTCGACAATGTGCTGGCCTTTGCCCGCTCCCACCGCCCCGATGCTCGCCTGCTCCTCCTCGCTGTGCAGGGCAGAGAGCTCGAGGCGACGCTCGGCTGGAGGCAGCTCACGCCCGACTTCTTCGCCACCGCAAGCGTGGGTGGCGCCTACGCGCCCTCCATCACCGATGTCTCCGGCCCCTTTGTTGTCGACCCCTACAACCGGTTCGGAATCGCCATGTTCGTCGGAGTCAAATGGGACCCCGACCTGTTCCGGAAACTGGCACAGACCACCCGTCTGGAGGCACAGGCAGAGTCTGCGCGCCAGAGCCGGCTGGCGGCCCTTGCCGGCATCGATATCGAAGTTCGGACCGCCTATCATGAGGTCGCAGGGAAACAGGCCGTGGTTGCCTCCTACCAGGAGGCCTTCCGCGCAGCCGACGCCTGGCTCAAGCAGGTCTGGTTTCAGTATTCTCAGGGGCTCGCGGAGTTCTCCGAGGTGGAAGACCCGCTCAAGCAGTTCTACCAAGTGGCTGGCGCACGCCTGAAGGCCATCCTCGAACTTCAGGTGGCCCAGGCGAATCTCGCCATCAAGTGTGGCTCCGACGCATTCGCGGCTTGGCCCGTCGGCGCAACTGTAGTTGAATAGGGCAGGATTTGTGCCGTCAGCAGCCCAGCTCCTTTGAGGGCTCACCTGTCACCGAGAGTAGGACCATGAAAGTCTCCACCCTGTTTGCAGCTCTTTGCCTCTCCTCGCTCTGCCTGCTCCTCCCGACGGGCCACGCCGCAGCGGCCGAGGCAGCGCCGACTCCGACCGCCGCCCCCGTTTCGCCGACTGCCTATGTGCAGACGCAGGCCGCGACCGTCATCGGCATCATCAACGCGCCGGCCCGTCAAGGCTCGCCTGCGGCCCACGAGCGGGTAGAGAAACTCAAGGGTGCTGTGCGCGGCTTCATGTCGTTCCAGTTGCTCGCGGAGCGCACGCTCGGCGACCACCTCAAGGCACGGACCCCGGCGGAGCGCGCTGAGTTTCTGGGCCTGCTGACGCAGCTCATCGAGACGAGCTACGCCAAGAGCCTCGGCCGCGTGGAGGTCAAGCCGAGCGACTACGCGGTCGCCTACACGGGCGAGCGGCTGCGCGGCGAGCGGGCCACGGTCTCCGGGTCGGTAAAGGTGCGCTCCGAAGCCCATGATGTTGAACTTAAACTGCAGCGGAGCGGCCAGGGCTGGCTCGTGCTCGACATCGTCACCGACGAGGTCTCCCTTGCTGAGTCCTACTCCGAGTCGTTCGACCGCATCATCAAGCGCGACGGGTGGCCGGCCCTCATCACGCGGATGAAGGACAAACTCGCCAAGCTCCACAACTAGGGTGGAGCAGATCCGGCTGACTGGCGCGCCGTTGATAGGCGTAGCGCACGCGCGCTGGTGAGAGGGCCGACCTCCGCAGCGGTAACATAGTAGGCGATGGCATCGCTCCAGCGGCTGGTTTCGAAGGCCTGGTCGCCGCACAGAGAGGCCTGCTCGATCAGGGGCTTGTCGGCCATGGTGGACGGTACCGCCCCTGACGCCTTCCCAATCATCTGCGCAACGCCACGCGCTACGTGGTAGGCCTCCGCTGCCTTGGCGCAGTCGCCAGCAGCCGCAAAGCCGTCGCCGATCGCGAGCCGGACGCCGAAGAGGCTCGGGTAGACAGTCCCGTTGAGGAGCGTCTCCGACCTGGCGCGGGTGCTGGGCTCCTTGGCGGTCTCCTGAAGGCAGTCCTCCGCGCGGCTCATCTCGGCGAGCGCGCCTTCGTGGTTCTTCGACGCGACATAGCGGTCGACACCGGTTTTGAAGATCGCGGCACAGCTCTCCACGGCCCGCTCTGAGGCTGCGCGGGAGCGCACGATGGCACGCTCGGCAGCCAGCGCCGTGTCGTTCGGAGCACGGCGGACCGCCTCGTCATAGGCCGATAGGCTCGCGCCCCAATCTCCGGCCGCGGCCAGTGCCTGCGCGCGCGCCGCAGGTCGGCTGTCGAACCGCGAGGCGAGGCCCCTCACCTTGTCACGGGCGTTGCGCATCTCGCCCGCAGCCGTGGAGGTCGGGTCGTCCATGCGGAAGAGTGCGAATGAAATCGTCGCTGCGAGCCCCAACATGCCCAGCACCAGCAGCATCGCGATCAGCCCCTTGCGTTCGCGACGCTGGAGGTCGATGTCGGTGCCGCCCGCCGCGCTCTTCTGCAGCAGCTCAGCGCGTGCCGCCGACCGGTCGGAGGCCGTATAGATGACGGGCGTGTTGCCCAACACGATGACCTCTCCTTCGCGCAGAACGTGGGTGCGCACGGCAACGCCGTCGACCAGCACGCTGCCGGGAATGCCCGTGTCGGAGATGGTCCAGCGCATGTCCTGCCGCGTAAGACGGGCATGGAACTTGATGACACCCACGCGGTCGAGCACCAGGTCGTTCGATGGGTCGCGGCCGAGCGTGAGGGTGTCGCTATCCAGGATGAGCGCCTCGTTGGTCCCGGGACGATCGGTGATGAGGAGATAGCCGACAATGGCCGCGCGAAATCCTCCCGGTCTGGTCGAAGCCCGGTTGTTCGAGGCCGTCGAGCGGATGGTTTCGAACGCATCATCGGAGTCGAGCAGTCCGAACTCGTCCTGCTGTGCGGGCGACGTGGTGGACGGCGGAACAAAGATGGTGAAGTTGCCGCTCTCCCGGATGTCTCGCAGCTGCATGACCCGGAGCCGATAGGTGCCAATCTCGATCAGCGAGCGGTCATCGAGCACCTTGTCGGCCTCGATCCGGTTGCCATCCACAAAGGTGCCGTTGGCCGAGCCAAGGTCTGTGACGAACGGGCCATCCTCGTCGAAGGCTACGCGCGCATGCTGCCGCGAGATGGGCGTCCCCTTGAGCAGCACTTCGCAGGGGGCGAGGCGACCGATGGTCAAGCCTCGGGGCGGAATGGCGCGGTCAAAGACCAGCCGGCCCGCAGCATCCTCGACGGTAAGACGGTACTGTCGCTCCGCCGCCGGCCAGGAGCCGGAATCCGTCGTTGTCGCTGTTGTCACCCTGTTAACCCTCGGTCAGGAATCGTAGCGGACGCAGGTTGCAGAGGCCGCCGGGGCCGTACAACTGCTCGCGGGCAAAGCGCTGCTGCCCCGAGGGTACCAGTTCGCTCATG
>CAIWGR010000161.1 GCA_903912275.1 uncultured delta proteobacterium | reverse complement strand
CGATGCCGCCATCGCCGAAACCAAATCCGGCATGCTCGCCGCGGCAAAAGAGCTCGCCTTTGAGCAGGCCGCGTCGCTCCGAGATCGCCTGAAGAAGCTTGAGACGGCGCGCCTCCTCCTCTCCTAACGAGCCCAACCTCCATGCAGCCTGCTCCGACCAACGCACCCAAATCCGGCACGCTCCGGATGGTCCTGCTTGTCGCCATCTCTGCGCTGGCGCTCGGCCTCCTCTACCACTTCTCCGCGATCGACTTCCTCCGCTCGGGCGGCGCAACAGAACGCCTCCGCTCCCTCGGACCCAAGGCCCCGATCGCCTACGTGCTGCTCATGGGTGTGCTCATGACACTCTGGGTTCCCGGCACGCTGATTGTGCTTGTCGGAACGGCCGTCTTCTCCCCCAACGAGGCGCTGCTTCTCAACTATGTCGGCTCCCTCACAGCCGCGCTGTTCGGCTTTGTCACGGCACGTCTCGTCGGGGGAGATGCCTTTCAGCAGATCATCGCACGCCGTGCGCCAACACTCGTTCGGTTCCAGCGAAAGCTGGCCACCGAAGGATTCCTCACGGTCTTCTACCTCCGCCTCATCCCCACCCCCTTCAACGCCATCAGCTATCTCGCAGGACTCTCCCCCGTATCGGCTACTACCTACCTCGCTGCCACAGCGCTTGCGATCCTGCCCGGCTCCTTTGCCTTCACCACCATCCTTGGCGCGGGACTCGAGGTGCTCAAGACCCACTCTCTCCAGCCGCTCTTCGCCGCCCGACCTGTGGCAGGCGTCGTTGTCTTCATCGCCGCCGTCTTGCTGCCACCGCGCATCAAGGCCCGTTACTTTCCCACCATGCCCGACGCAGACGCAGGTAGCGGGGGCACGTAACCTCGGTTCCCGTTTCCCTTTTTCTCCCGTTGCCGTAGACTCAAAGCCCGACCCGTGCGGAATGTGCGCCGATGATCATTGAATGCCCCTCCTGCCAAGCCCGCTACCGCATCCGCGAGGAGAAGCTCCCCGCTGAGGGAGGTGGCATCAAGTGTCCCAACTGCGCCCACGTCTTCGTTGTCACGCCCGACGGTCAACTCGCCGATTCCAAGAAGGCGGACCCGGCGCACGGCACGGACTACAATGTCGCCGTCCGCGCTGCGGAGGCCGAGATTGAGCAGGCGCGCGCTCAGGCAGAGTCGCACATTGCGCCGGCCATCCCACGTGAGTCGAGCGTCACGAAGGCCGCACTGCGCTGGAAGGTTCGCAACGCAGGCCTCGTCTTCGACTTTGCCGACATCGACTCCGTAAAGCGCTGGCTGGCAAACCGCGAGAGCCTCGATGGCGTGGATGCCTCCGACGACCTCGGACAGACTTGGTCGCCCGTCGCCGCCTTTGATGATCTCGTTGACCTCCGTGTAGCCCGAAAGCCTTCCATCAGTTTGGCTGGCGGCCCGCGCGATGCCGCGCTCGACCCGCCGCCTGTCCGCGGCCGCACCTTGCCGCCCACCGCGGCAACAACCTCCTCGCCTGATGAGATGCGAGCCGAGGCAGAGGCGCGCCTCCGAGAGGCCCGCAACGGACGTGGTGTGACAGAATCGCCGGCTGTCGTACCCTCCAAGCGCGACGCCAAGCAGGAGGCCGTCAAAGAGGAAAAGCCCAAGAAGTACGAGCGCCTCGCTCCCGTCAGCGAAAAGCAGCAGGCGCGCATCGCCTCTGGCAGCAAGATCCTCGCGGGCATCAGCATCCTCATTCTCCCGCTCCTCCTCGCCATCGGATTGCACGCGACGGGAACGGCCGATCTCAGCAAGTTCCTCCCCTTCCTTCCTGCTCGCTCCGCCGCCTCCAAAAAAGTCCAACTCGACAACGGACTCACGGTCGAAGGTGCGCCCCAGACCGGCGCGAGCCGTCCGGTACCTGGGAGTGAGCCCGCCGCGGCGCCAACCCCTCCGCCAACCCCTCCGCCGACCACACCGCCTGCGGCCGGTACGGATGGTTCTAACAATGCGATCGCCGTCTATCAGGCCCGCGCTGCCATCAGCCGCGGCAACGCCGCAGAAGCATCGAAGCTCCTCGAGCAGGCCAACCAGCTCTTCCGTGACGACAAGCAGCTCCTCTGCCTCCTGGCCGGGCTCTACAATGAGACGGGGGACAAGGCGCGCGCCAGCAGTTTTACTGAGAGGTGCCAGGCCGTCGGCGGAATGCCCGAGCGCGTGTCGCTGCCCGAGAACCCAACCGCAGACCTCCCCGCTCAGGCTCCGGCAGCCGCGCCGACCGACCCGACACCTCCGGAGGAGCCCGCGCCAGCAACCACCATCCGGCGGCGTGTGAGACCGGCAACGGGCGACGGGCCGTAGCGCATGGCAAGCGCGGGGAACTGCATCGAATGTGGTGTTGCGCTTCACGACGGCGCAACCAACAACCGCTGCACCCTGTGCGGTGTCGCCGACGACCTCCTCTCCGGTCCGCATCCATCCGCAGCCGCCCACCCGCCTGCTGCACGGCCTACGGATGCCGGCCGCATCTTACGGACCGGGGCGCTCCCCCATGCGCCAACCATGCCCGTCGCAACCATGCCACGGCTCATGACTGCCGATGTCGAAGCTGCTGCCGCAGCCGCTCGATTCGCAACGCCGGATGAGGACGATTTCACCCTGTCCGATGACGGCCCGACCGGGGCGACGCGCGAGGCGTGGTCCATCGGAGAAAACGGGCCGCGTGAGGAGGTCGAAGCGACGCCGCGCCCATCCGCGCGAACAGCGCTCCCGCGAGCCCTCGTCGTAACGGCGGGGCTTGTGGCCCTCGTCGCGGTCGCAGCCCTCGTCACCGTCACCGCAAAGCCCACGGGGGGCGATGCCTCTGGAAGCGGCGCAGGCTCCGACGTGCGGGAGGCCGACCGCATCGCCCTCGGCAGCGGCGCAATCGAGCCAACGAAACCAGCGCCGGAGGAGCGCCCATCCGAGCAGCCAAAAGCACCGGCTGGCAGATCTCCGGCGCCCGCCGACGATGCAACACCGACCGCCCCTGCGCCCGCCCAGGATGCGAAACCGGCCGCCCCTGCGTCCGCCGAAGATGCAACACCGGCCGTTACGCAGCCCCCCGTGGTAACGCCGCCCCCAGACTTCGCTGCCAACATGCGCGCAGGGCGCTCCGCGCTCGACAAGGGGAACCTGTCCGCCGCACTCACCGCATTCAAGGCTGCCGCCGCACTCCGACCCAAATCCGCGGAGGCGATCACCGGAATCGCGCGTGCCCAAGCAGGGGGCGACCAGAATGCGGAGGCAATCAAGAGCTTCGAGACGGCGGTTGTACTGAACCCCGACTACACCCCCGCCTGGTCTGGCCTCGCCCACCTCCGCGAGACCTCTGGCAACCGTGACGGCGCCATCGATGCCTACCGGCGCGTCGTCTCCATTAGCCCCGACTCCCGCGACGCAAAGATCGCCCGTGAGGCGCTCTCCGACCTCGGCGTGACAGCGCCGTGAGACTGCCCCTCGGCATTGCGATCGTCTCCTTCTCCTTTGCCATTGTGCCGGTCTTGGCTGGCTACCTCCTGCGCGCTTGGCACAGTCGACGCTGGCGCCGGGCTCACGCCGCGGCCTCCTTCACAACTGCGGAGGAGCGCCTCCGGCAGCTCCCACTCCGTCCGCCGCGCAGCCGCTGGTTCTGGCTCTTCCCAGCGCACACCATTGCGGGTGGCGCCTGCGGTATCGGGGCCGCGCTCCTCCTCTCGCCGCTCCTTGCCCCGATCTCGCTGGGCGGAGCGGCGCTGCTGCACTTCGACAATCTCCACGAGTTCCTCACACAGCCGCTTTGCGAGGAGCTCGGCAAGGCGGTTCCGCTCCTGCTCGTCTACCGAACCCGCTGGTTTCGCGATGGCTTGGACGGCATGATCCTGGGCCTCGCTGCCGGCCTCGGGTTCGCCGCTTTCGAGAACCTCCTCTACTTCGTCGTCGCCTACGACCGCGGCGGACTCCCCGCCTGGACCACCTCCGTGTCCGAGCGCGTGATCTTTTCGACCGCGCTTCACGGCCTCGCCTCCTCCTTCGTCGGTGCCTACTTCGGCGCGGCCAAGCAGAATCCCTCCGCTGCCATCCGGCGCCTCGCGCTCATAGCCGGACTCTGCGCCGCAGTCGCGCTGCATGCGAGCTGGAATGGTCTCATTACGAGCGCCCACGAGGAGGCAAGCAGCGCGCTGGCGCTCGGCGCACTGGCACTCCTCGCAGCAGGCGCAACCGCCTTCTTCTTTCTCTTCCGGCGCGCGATCCGCCCCGACACGCTGGCCGACACGCTCACAACGCAAGAGCATCAAATCGCGAGGATGTGACCCGACTTCCGCTTCTTCGTCTGAAGGTAGAAGCGATTGTAGCTGTTGGGGACCGCCTGAATCGGCGTCCGCGCACGCACATCAACACCAAACTCACGAAGCCCCTCCACCTTGGATGGGTTATTCGTGATGAGGTTCACCGACTTCACACCCAGCAGCTGGAACATGCCTGCCGCCACTTCGTACTCGCGAAGGTCGTCATCGAAGCCCAGATGCTGGTTGGCCTCGACCGTGTCCATGCCGCCGTCCTGCAGGCTGTAGGCCTTCACCTTGTTGGCAAGACCAATCCCGCGACCCTCTTGGCGCATGTAGAGAATGACGCCTGCATCGAGCGTCCCGATCGTATCGATCGCCGCCTCGAGCTGGTCGCGACAGTCGCACTTCAACGAGCCGAACACGTCTCCGGTAAGGCACTCGGAATGGAGCCGTGCAGCCACACCCTCGCGGCCGGCTACATCGCCCTTCACGATGGCTACGTGATCCATCGCATCCTTTGAATTCCGGAAGGCGACAATCTCAAACTTGCCATGACGGGTGGGGAGCTGCGCACGCGCGAACACCTCCACCGTCACGCCGCTCTCCATTGTCAGCTTCTCGCCAGGCGTGCCACGAAAAGGCACCGAGCCGACCTGCGACGCTCTTGGGTTGATTTCCGACACGCTGGTTCTCCTTGGTGGAACAGGATCGCTGGTAGGCGGTTGAAGGGGACCGGACAAGGTCTCGCCGCTGCCTAAGCACCTGCCACTTCGATGCACCTTATGCGGCTACAGATTCGCGCCGCGGTGAAAGTTCTCGAAACCGGATCTGCGCCTGCTCCGCCAGCCCTTCGACGAACAGCTCTCTCGACCGCGAAACATCGTAGTGGAGCGAGTGATAGTAGCGCTGCCGCTCGTAGCTCGGGATGATGACGGCAGGGTACCCGTTCGCCAGCAGCACCTGATTTGCCAGCAGACGAGCCACCGCAGCGCTGTGTTTTTCGAAGGGCCAGATCTTCACAAACCGGTGATGAACCTGAACGGCAAGATCGATGGGGTGCAGACGACTGCTCATCAGATCTGCCTCGGCAAACATCATCCCGAGCGCCTTGTCGATCTGCTCAGGCGCCACGACCTCGTGCTTGAACTGCTCGGTTGCGCCAGCATCCTTGCGCATCGATCCAGCCTCGACACGGCCCGTCAACCAGCCGAGATAGGCAAGGGCCTGCCCCCGGTTCAACGGCTCCGCACTCGCCCCCACTTCGCGCATCCGCTGGTAGGCCGCTCTGAATCGGCGTGCCCGCTCAAAGGCGGTCCGCTCCATGTGGTTGCCACCAACTTCGCCATGCAAGGCACGATCCAACGACTCGGCTTCCATGCCGAACCCTTCGACCACCAGCTCATGATAGACCCAGCCCTTGGTCAGCCGATCGTGCATCGCCTCTCGACGCGATGCAGGAGCGCTCCACTCCACGCCTATGAGCTGATCAAGTTGTTCGTCGAGCTTCAAGTAGCAGCGTTCCATGGTCCCTCCGTCGGTCCACGAATCGTGCGCTTCCCCAAGTGCCCGTGCTCCGCTTTCCTCTGGTCGACCACGACCTGCCGACACTATGGAGACTTCTCTGATCCAATGCAAGCGGCGGCGATTCGCCCTGCTTCGCTTCACACGACGCGAACCTAGCGCTCCGATGCCCCCAGCCTACCACACCGCCTTCGTCGCCCTCGGCAGCAACCTCGACGACCGGCTCCGCTGCATCGAAGCTGCCACCGCGCAGCTCGCCCGCCTCGCCTCCACACCCATCCATCGGTCGCATCTCTACGACACCGCGCCCATGTATCTGGAGGAGCAGCCCCGCTTTGTGAACGCGGTCGTGAGGCTTGAGACCGACCTCGACCCCGACGGGCTCCTCGAGCGCCTCCTCGACATCGAGACCTCGCTTGGCCGCGTCCGAGCCGAGCGAAACGGACCCCGCGTCATCGACCTCGACCTCCTCCTCTGGGACGACCTCGTCCGCGAGACCGAGGCACTCATCCTGCCCCATCCCCGGCTTCACGAGCGACCCTTCGTGCTCCGACCGCTCGTCGATCTCGACCCCGGCCTCCGGCACCCCGCGCTCGGCCGGCGCGTTGATGAAATATGGGCAGAGCTACTCCCCAAACTCGCTCAGGACGAGCTCCCCATCAGGCTCGAACCATGAAGCTTCCCACCCTTGCCGCCCTCGCACTTGCGCCGCTCCTGCTCACCGCCTGCGACCTCGTCGCGCCGGCACAGCAGCGGGACCGGATTGACCGGGTCGCCATCGCGCCGACCACACCCGTCACACCACCGCAACCGCCGACACTCTCCTCCCAGACGCAAGCCTCCTACGAGGCAATTCTCGGGCAGGTGACCGCCTCAGGCGACCTCTTCTTCACGCGCCGCGCACCCACCAAGGTGCTCAACGAAGTCGAACTTGTCTTCTTCTCGCTCGGCCGCGGCCCGGAGCTCCTTGGCCGCATCGAATCCGCGATGATCGCCGACCCGAAGGCCCGTGCCTGGCTCCTGCCGCGACAGGCCTGGCTGCTCGGCCGGCTCGGGCAGTTTGACGAGGCGCGAGCGGTCGCTGAGATCGCCCGAACAGACTTCCCGGCCGAGCCCGACGCTTGGTTTGTCTGGGCCTTCGCCAACAGCCAGTCGGCGTCGGGCAGCCATGTCCCCGTGGCCGCGCTACGCGACGCCATCGAACACCTTCTCATCATGCAGCCGGACTACCTCGGACCCGGCGACACAACGGCAGAAGGTCTACGCAAGCAGCTCAACGCGGCGGCGGTTCCGGCACCCGCCTCGGGCCCCTAGCGCTCATCTGCCAGCGAGATGTTGGCTGCCGGTGGAGGCTCTCCGAGCCACGCAGCATAGACCGCTGCAGAGACCGCAATCTCGCGGGCGTAGGAGCGAACAACATCGTAGGGGATGGCCTCCGTCCAAAGCCAAAGGTCAGCCCCCTCATCTCCTCGGAGCCAACGGCGCGCCTTTGCGGGCCCGGCGGAATATGCGGCCGCTACAACCTCCGTCCTGCCGCCGAACTCCGCCATCAGATCGGCAATCATGGCGGCCGCAATTTCTAGGTTGAGGGCAGGATCGCCCAATCCGGGCGCGAGCGACATCTGATGCCGCGCCGCCACCTCGCGCGCCGTCGCCGGAAGCAGCTGCATCAGTCCCCGCGCGCCCACCGACGAGCGCGCGTCGGCGTCGAATCCAGACTCTCGCCGCAGGAAGGCCAGCAGCAGACTGCGCGGCACACCCTGACGTGAACTCGCAGCCGCAATCTCCTTCTCCCACAGCATCGGATAGGCCTCACGCCAGACCCGCCCCGAGATCAACGCGGTCGCTGAAGGATAGACGCCCAGCGATGCCGTCATCCGCCGCGCGGCGGAGTGAGCGAGCGCAAACTCCCCGTTTCGAGAGAGAAGATCGGAGGCGAGACCCCAGAGGCTGGGATGCAGTGCGCCCTCGACTTCGGCCTGCAGGAGCGCCTCGCTCCGTGCCTGTGCAATGTAGCCCTCCGCGGCGAGCCAGTCGGCCGCCCAGCCGCGCTCTGAAGGCGCCCGCACCGTCGAGACAAACCTCAGCGCAGAGAGCTTAGAGGCCAGTTCGCCGGCCCCGCCATCCTGTCGCAGCAGGCGATCAGCATAGACGGCCTCGTAGCTCACAGGTGCGTCGGCGATGAGCGCTCGCAGCTCCGGCAACGCGTCTTTGGCGCGCGCTGCTACCAGCCGATGACGCGTCGAAGCGCCTGCCTCCATTGCGAGCTCCACCGACCCCATCGCTGCAACGAGATCGCGTGTGCGCAGCGCACGCTGGGTCGCAACCTCGTACGACAGCGCGCGGTCCCACGGCAGCACAGTGTGCAGCCGGTCGAACGCCGCCAAGCACCCTTCCGACTGCGCCGCCTCGCCCAACGAGGCTGACAGCGTCACGCAGGCGAGCAGCGACTCGCTGCCGCGCCATCCAGCAGGAGCCGACGAAAGCGTTGCGGCAATCTCGAGCGCCTCCGCATCCCTGTCTGCGCGACGGGCGACGACCAGCGCGCGCCAACGCGACTCTCTTGCGGCGAGTTCAACCTCTGCCGCATCGTCGGAAGCAGGGCGTCCCAGCAGCCAGCCAACCGACCCCGCGGGTAGCAAACCATCCTCCATCGCCGATGCTCCAAGACATTGCTCCACGAGCGGCGTGAGCCTCCTCACCGCAACCTCCGACAACGGCAGCTCCTCATCCGACGCAAACCGATCAACACAGCGACCCGAGAGCAGCATCCGGTCTGCCGCGCGGAGTGAAGGACGAGCCCGCAGCCAGGCGAACCGCTCCAGCCAGAGCGCTCCGTCCCCCTCGTCAGTCTCCATCAGCCACCGTTGCGACCAGGCCAGCTGCGAGGCATCCTCGGGCCCATCCATCACCCGTTTCCAGCGCAGCGCATCGACGCGCGCCCGAATCCAAGGGGCCGGCTCGAGCGCAAACAGTTCTGCCTCATCGGGCACCGCGCCATCGCCGCCCGATGTCAGCAGCCCTGCGAGGGTCTGCGGTGGACTGCCGCCCCGTTGTCCTCCACCGGTCGCCTGCGCGATGCGGCGGTTCGTGATGTCGCCCAAGCGTGGCTCAGCCGCCGCCGCCGCATGCCAGTGAAGGAGCGCCTCGCTCACTGCGCCGGCACAGGCCCGGCGCTCTGCAAGCAGCATCTCTGCGGACGCACCGGACCGCGGAGGTGACGCCGACACCACAGACAGCGCTTCGCACAGGCTCGACGCCACCGCCACTGCAGGCAGCCTGCGCGCCGACGCGACCGGCCCACCGCTCCCATCCGACGCGGCAGCGATCGTCGGCACAGGTGCCACAACAGCCTCGTGGTCGTGTGACGCCGCGACTGGCAGCGCCTCCTCCGCGCAGGCCGAGAGCAGCACCGCCACCGCGACGCTCATCCACCCTTGCCATGCTCCCAGTTCGCTCTTGCGCAAGAGGCCTCCTGCCTCCAATGTTCTCCACTCTTCGACATTTGCCAACCTTTGTGTGAACCATCGTGCCCATGCAGCTCCAGGCGCCGCCAACACTGCCCTTCCCCTACCTCGAGACGCTCTGGCTCCAGGTCACGGGAACGCTCTGCAACCTCACCTGCAAACACTGCTTCATCACCTGTGGTCCCAACAACGCGAGCCACCCGATGATGACCGCGGCGCAGGTCAGAGCTTCGGTCGACGAGGCCATCGGCTTCGGTGTGCGGGAATTCTATTTCACCGGGGGTGAGCCCTTCCTCCACCCGGAGATCGAAGCGCTCATCGCCTTTGTCCTCGAGCGCGGTCCGCTGAGCATCCTCACCAACGGCCTGCTCATCGACGCACCTCGCGCCGACCGCCTCTCCAAATTGGCAGCCGCCTCACCCTACAGCCTCGACCTCCGCATCTCCCTCGACGGCTTCACCGCGGACCAGAACGACCCCATCCGCGGCCGCGGCACCTTCGAGAAAATCATCGCCGCCGTCACCCTCTGCGCCGGGGCGGGCATCGACCCGATCCTCACCATCACCGAGGTGGTGCCCGCGACTGAAGCCACACTCCCCGCCTTTCAGCAGCTGCTCGCAAACTCCGGTATCACCCGACCGAGACTCAAGTTTCTGCCCCCACTCCGGCTCGGCCGAGAGGCGCGGCGCGACCGAGGCTATGAGGATGCCGAGCGCCTCTTCGACGGCGACCTCCTGCCCGATGAGGTCTTCTCCCTCGCCTGTGGCACGGGGCGCATGGTCACTGCCAAGGGCGTCTACCCCTGCCCCATCCTCATCGAAGCACCGGGCGCCCGCATGAGCGACCATCTCACCGACGCGCTCCAACCTATCCAGCTTCGCCACCAGGCCTGCTACAGTTGCCACGCGGAGGGCCTCCGATGCCGAACCTGAAGCTGGACCACGCGCCGCCCCAGCGCATCGTCGTCTTTGGCGGCGTCTACAACAACCATCGCAGTCTCGCCGCAACCCTCGCCGAGGCCCAGCGCCTTGGCGCCGACGAAATGTACTGCCTCGGAGACATGGGCGGCTTCGGACCCAACCCCGACAAGGTCTTCCCACTCCTGCGAGAGGCGGGCGTACATTGCATGCAGGGGAACTACGACCACTCCGTCGGCAATCGCCTTGAAGACTGCGCCTGCGGCTACACCGACCCCCGCGATAACCACTTCGCCCGCATCAGCTACGACTACACCCTCTCCCACACCTCGGACGCCAACAAGGACTGGCTGAGGGCGCTGCCCACCGGCTTCCGCCGCACATGGAACGGACAGCAGGTTGTCATGGCCCATGGCTCGACCCGTCGCACCAACGAGTTCCTCTGGTCCTCCACCTCGCCGGACCACTTCCTCGAACACCTCCTCCGCGACGCCGGTGCCGACCTTCTCCTCGTCACCCACACCGGAATCCCGTGGGCACGTACGCTCTCCTCAGGCCGCTCGGTCATCAATGTTGGCGCCATCGGAAGACCTGCTAACGACGGCAATCTGCATGTCTGGGCGGTCGAACTCGACCTCACCACGCCCGGCGCCATCCGCCATCGATTCCTCCCCATCAGCTATGACCACGCTGCGCTCGCCGACGAGATGCGCGACGAGCGGCTCCCGGAGGAGTTCGTCGCCACCATCCTCACAGGGTGGTGGACAACCTGCCTCGAAATCTTGCCCGCCAAAGAGCGCGCCCTAGGCCGCTTCTGAAGTTCCCGAGGCCCAACATGGACGACAACGAACAGCATCTGGCGCCCGAGGAATTCGAGCGCGACTTCTTCGGAACAAAACAGTCTGGTGAGCTGGGAACAGCAGACCTGGATCGCATCGCCGCGTCGCAGGCCACCCGCATCCTGAGGCCCCTGGTCTTCGCGCTGCTGCTAGGGCTGAGCGGCCTCATCGCCTGGCAGTATGTCGGCCACCTCCGCTACTTCTTCGCTCCGGCTGCGGTCGCCCCGCTTGGGGCCACCGAAGACATCGGAGCCGCAATCCGCGCCGAGAAGGTCGACCCCAACCTGCGCTCTCACCGCTTCGTATCGCTCTCGGGCATCCCGCAGCGCTACGCCTCGGCCGGCGACAAGGGAGTG
>CAIWGR010000160.1 GCA_903912275.1 uncultured delta proteobacterium | reverse complement strand
CCCCATCACCCTGCCGGACAGCAGCGGCGGCGGTGACTTCTACCTCGGCGTCATCGGCGACGCCCGCAACGAGATCGTCGGGGAGCTCGACGAGGGCAACAACACCGGCGTCTCCCCGCTCTTCACCATCGACGCCACCTGCTTCGACACCCTGGAGCCCAACAACACCGCCGCCGCAGCGCATGCCGTGGACCTGAGCGGCGCAGCCGAGGTCACCCTCGACGGCCTGCTCGCCTGCTCCGACAACCGCGACTTCTACCGCTTCTGCGTCGCCGACGGAGACTACCTCAATGTGACCGCCACCTTCGACGGCGGCATCGGCGACATCGACCTCCGGCTCCTGCAGGGCGATGGCGCCGAGGTGGACCGGAGCGAGTCGGTGAGCGGGAGCGAGACGGTCGGGGTCGACTTCGTCACGGGTGATCAGTGCTACACGCTCGACCTCTATGTGGCCGGCCGCGACCGCGAGGTGCCCTACCAACTCTCCGTGGCCCGAGGCCGGGCGCCCATCGAGTTGCAGTGCGTGAACGACGCCGAGCCCAACAACACCTTCGCCTCCGCGGCCCTGCTTCGCGACTGGCTCGACGCAGACCTCTCCATCTGCCCGGAGAACGACGACGACTACTTCCGCGTTGGCCCGCTCGCGCAGGGCACCCGCCTCACCTTCTCGCTCAGCGCTGCTGCGACCGACAGCGCGGTACCGGCCGACCTGCGGCTCTCGCTCTGGCAGGATGCATCGACCTTCATCAGCAACACGGTCACCGCCACCGAGCGGCTGAGCTACACGGTCGCGGTCCCCAACCAGATCATCTACGCTCGCGTCCGCTCGCTCGGCGCGTCGGCACGGAACCAGCGCTACCGCATCGCGGTCGAGGGGCTGGTCGGCACCGACCTCATCGCCAACGGCTTCGCGGTGACCCCGGGCATCGCTACCGGCGGCCAGCTGGTGAGCTACGAGTTTGAACTCGCCAACGCGCTGAACGCCTCCGCTGCGCCCTTCACGTATGCGCTCTATCTGTCGACCGACACGGCGCTCGATGCCACCGATCGGTTGCTGCGCGAGGTCTCTGTTCCGGGACTCGCGGGCCTGAACTCGGTGCTCGAGGGTCGCAAGGTGCGCATCCCGACCGACCTTCCAGCCGCCGGCCGATACTACCTCATCCTCAAGCTCGACAGCGACGAGGTCGTGCCCGAGCTTTCCGAGCGGAACAACCTCTACCTCGAACCGATTGAGGTGCTCGCGGCCTGCCTGGCCGACCTCGCCGAGCCCAACGACTTTGTCTTCGACGCACCGCCCGCAACTGACTTCTCGGGGGTTCCGCTCTCCATCTGCCCCGGCGACCAAGACTGGTTCGAAATGCGCGTCGTCGGCAACCGTGCCGTCTCGGTGCAGATCGCCTTCTCGCACGCTGCGGCCGACCTCGACCTCTACATGTTCGACGAAGATGGCGTGCTGGTCGCATCGAGCGACACGCTCGCCGGTGTGGAGGCGATCAACTACCTGCCGTCCGCGGGCGGCACACGCTTTGTGCAGGTGGTGGCCTTCGACAGCAGCGCCGCAGGAAGTTATGTCATGACCGTCGAGTAGTCGGTTCTACGGCCCGTATCCTCTCTCGTCCCGCCCGCCGCGAACCCCCGTCTGCTTGATGTCCAACTCGCTTTCACGCATCGTCCAGCTCTCCGACATCCACGTCTGGGAGCCCTCGGGACTGCATCCGTTTGACCTGATCGGCAAGCGTGGGGCCGGCTTTGCGAACTACCGCCT
>CAIWGR010000159.1 GCA_903912275.1 uncultured delta proteobacterium | reverse complement strand
TCGCGACGCGCCAGCCGCCGCCGTCGCCACCGACGGTGTCTGCGATGCTGGCGCGGGCCCCATCAAAGAAGACCTCGTTGAACTCGCTGCTGCCGGTCATCTGCCGGATGGGGACAATGCGGACGCCGGGCTGCCGCATGTTCACGAGCAGGTAGGAGATGCCCTTGTGCTTGGGCACGTCGAACTGGGTGCGGGCGAGCACAAAGGCGTAGTCGCTCCAGTGTGCGCCCGAGGTCCAGGTCTTCTGGCCTTCGAGCACCCACTCGTCTCCGTCGCGGATGGCGCGGGTCTGCACGTTGGCGAGGTCGGAGCCGGCGCCGGGCTCGGAGTAGCCCTGACACCACATCTGGGTCGCGCTCTGGATACCTGGCAGGTAGCGCTGCTTCTGCGCTTCGGTGCCGAAGGCGAGGATGGTGGGGCCTGTGAGCTCTTCGCCGATGTGGCTCAGCCGACCGGGCGCACGGGCGCGGGCATACTCTTCGTTGAAGATGACCTGCTGCATGAGCGAGGAGCCGCGGCCGCCATGCTCCTTGGGCCAGGCGATGCCGAGCCAGCCGCTTTTGGCGCGGTGCTGCTCCCAGGCAAGGAGGCCGTCGAAACACTCCTCTTCGTCGCCCGGGCCGCCGCGACCACGGAGCTCTGCGAAGTCGCCCCGGAGGCTCTCTTCGAGCCAGGTGCGGACCTCCTCTCGGAACTGCTCATCGGCTGCGGTGAAGGCCAAGTCCATGGGTCGTCTCAGGTGTTGGAGGTCGAGGCGAGCGCGCGGTAGCCGCCACCAAAGTAGAGCAGCGGAGCGGCGTCAGAACGGTGCAGGTCGTAGGACAGCACCCGACCCACGACAATGGTGTGGTCGCCGCCGTCGAAGAGGGCGTGAACGGTGCACTCCACATGGGCGAGCGCGCCGTCCAGCAGCGTCGCGCCGTGCGCGCCTGTCTTGAGCTCAAAGCCGCCCATCGGGTGGATCGCCGCCGACGACTTGGCGAAATGGCGCGACTGCGCCTCCTGGTCGGCGGCCAGCATGTTGACGGCGAACCGTTCCCCCTGCGCGAAGTGGCCGTGCATGCCGGCGTTGGTCGCCACGCAGCAGAGCACGAGCGGCGGGTCGAGCGAGACAGAGGTGAAGGAGTTGGCGGTCATGCCGCGCAGCGTCTCGCCCTCCCCCGCCGTGATCACGGTGACACCTGTCGCGAAGCGGCCCATCACATCGCGAAAGCGGCGGGGCTCGAAGGGCGTGCTGTCAGACATTGCAGTAGCTCCGAACGGCTCAGGGCTTGAGCGAGAGGGCCTGGCGGGGACACATGCGGATGGCCATCTCGACCTCCGCGCGCAATGCCTCGGAGTAGGCTTCGTGGCGGATGATCAGCTCATCCGTGTCGGTGACCTCAAAGATGGTCGGGGCATACTTCTGGCAGATGCCGTTGGCTTCGCAGAGCTCGTCGTCGAGTTCGATGTGCATGGCAGGTTCTCTCAGCGTGAGGTGGGTGCGGCGATGAGGTCGCCAAGCTCTGCGAGGAGCGCAGAGGCGCCGCCGAGCGCAAACTCGCACTGCTTGAACTGCAGGTAGTTGCGGTGGAGCGGGTAGTCGCGGTCAAAGCCCATGCCACCGTGGATGTGCTGGGCAGCGGAGACGATGCGGTGGCCGCCGTCGGCAGCCCAGAAGGCGGCGATGGCCACCTCGCGCGAGGCCTTCGCGCCGTTCGCCGCACGCCAGGCAGCCTGCCAGAAGCTGGCACGGATGGCGGCAAGGTCGATGTAGGCGTCGCCGGCCCGCTGCTGCACCGCCTGGAAGGTGCCAATCGGCACGTCGAACTGGTGGCGGGTCTTGGCATATTCGCCCGTAAGCTTGAGCGCCTCGGAGGCGCAGCCGAGCATCACAGCCGCGTTGCCGAGCCGTGCGAGCTCGGTGATCTGCGCCAGCGCCTCTTCGCCGCCGCAGAGCTCCTGCTCGGCGGTCACAGCGTAGTCGGTGAGGGTTACAGCAGCGAGCGTCTCGTCGCTGGTGCCGGGCTGCGCGGTGCGCTCGAGGCCGGCGGTGGGGATGATGTAGAGGCGGGTGTTGCCGGCCTCATCGAGCGCGGAGAGCAGGAGCGCGTGGGCCTGCATGCCGCCGGCAATGCCGGTCCAGTAGCCCGTGAGCTGGTCGCCGGAGGCCGTCTTCACAACGCAACCGACAGCGAAGCCCGGAGCAACCTGGCGGAGGCCGGCGTTGCCGTAGGCGAGCATATGGGTGCCGGCAGCGAAGCCGGGGAGGTGGGCCGCCTGCTGCGCCGCGGAGCCGAAGCGGGCGATGGCCATCGCGGCGATGCTGGCGCTCACAAAGGGGATGGCGGCGGCGCGGCGGCCAACGGCCTCGGCGATGGCGGCCCACTCGATGAGCGACATGCCGGCACCGCCGTGCGCCTCATCGAGCCAGACGGCGAGGAGGCCCGATTCGCCGAGCACCTTCCAGGCCTTGGCATCGAAGCGATCGTCGAGCTTGTCGAGCTCGCGGTGGCGCTCTTCGCTGGCAATCTCCGAGAGCAGCTGCTTGGCGAGCGCTTCGACT
>CAIWGR010000158.1 GCA_903912275.1 uncultured delta proteobacterium | reverse complement strand
GGACGAGGCGCTGCTCGACCTGCTCTGGCGCAGGCCTGCAGGGCGTTAGAGCTCGCGGGGAGGCTTGACGCTGCCGGCGCCGCGGGGTGCGGCGGCGGCGGGCGCAGGCTTGGAGGCGGGCTTGGCTGCCGGCTTTGCAGCGGGTGCTGCTGCGCGCGACGGAGCGGCGGCGGGGCGATGAGCAGGCGCCGCCGCATGCGCAGGCGCTGCTGCGGGACGACGGGCCGGCGCGGCCGCGGGGGCGGAGCGGCGGGTCTCAGCCTGCTTTGCGGCAGGGCGAACAGGTGCGGAGGACTTCGGAGCGGGCGCTGCAGCACGAGCGGGCGCGGCCGGGCGAGCCGCAGGAGCAGCAGGCTTGGCAGCGGGTGCGGCCGGGCGAGCAGCCGGCGCGGCAGGCTTGGCGGCGGGCGAGACCGGGCGAACCGCCGGCGCGGCAGGGCGAGCGGCGGCGCTCTGGACAACGGGAGCGGGCTTGGCGGGGGCCGCAGCAGGTGCGGAGGCTGCCTGTACAGCAGGAGCGGACTGCGCGGGAGCCGTCCCGGGCGCGGAGGCGGTCTGCGGAACCGCGCCCACCTTGCGGCAGACATTGAGCCGCTCGTGGTAGCTCTCGGAGAGCTTCTTGCTCACCTTGTCGCGGAGCATCAGCACCTGGTCGTTCGCCGCGCGGCAGTCGCCAGCGCCGAGCGCGGTGTCGATGGCAACGCGGGCGACGCGGGCCTTGTCGAGCTGCTCGCGCAGCTTGTCGAGGCCAGCGAGCGCCACAGGGGTAGCGAGCGTGATGCGGTCCATGGCGCGACGGGCCTTGTTCTCCTGACCCTTGTCGAGCGCGGCGAGCGCCTCGAGCACCTGCGGCTCATACTTGGCCCGGTCGGCCACCTCATCCACAATGCGGACGGGCTCCTTCTTCTCGATGGAGGCCGGTGCCGCAGCCGCAGCGACGCGCCGCTCGGCGCTCAGCGTGCTCTCACGCTTCACCCGCATCATCTCGGAACCGAAGACACCGCCGGCCACCAGGAAGACGGCGAGCATGCCGAGTGCGATGTGCTTGAAGCCGATCTCACCCTGGCCGCGACGCTGCTCGGAGCGACGGGGGGCGATGGGCACGTCGACCGCCTCGTCACCGATGACGAAGCGGCCCGTGACGGCCTCCACCTTGTCGGAGGCGGGGATCGCGCGGCCACGGACGGTGGTCGCTCCCGTTCCCACGACATCCATACGGACGGGTCCGGTCTGCCCTCGGGCCGCACGGCTCCGCGGCGCGGCGGCGCTCGGCTGCCGGTCGTCTTCCATCTTCTCCGGGCCGACGCTGGCCACGGAGGCGCTGCGTCGCGCCTCGCCACCCGCCACGACCTTCTCGCGCGGTGCGGCGGCACGGGCCGCTGCGACCTGCGGCGTATTGGCCTGCTGGTCGAACATCTGGTCGAGCGCGAGCTGCGGGTTGACCGGCTTGCGGCTGGCCGGCTTCTTGGCGTCGACCGGCTTGGCGGGCGCACGGCCCATCACATCGAGCGCCATCTGGTCTTCGGGCACGGGCGGCTGCTGCGCGGAGATGCGCTCGAGCCGGATCAGGATCTCATGCATCGACTTGGGCCGGTCTTCGCGCCGCTTGGCGATCATCTCCATGACCAGCTTGGAGAACTCCGCGGGGATGGGCTGCTCGGCGGCGCGAGAGACATCGGCAGGCTTCTCGTTGATCTGCGCATGCATGACGCCGATCTTGTTCTTGCCCGAGAAGGGGGCGCGGCCGGTGAGCGCAAAGTAGAGCACGAGGCCGAGCGCGTAGATGTCGCTGCCGGCGTCGAGGGTCTCGCCGCGCGCCTGCTCGGGCGACATGTATTCGGGCGTGCCGAACATGACGCCCGTCTGGGTCAGGCCGGCATCGTCGTTGATGGCCTTGGCGATGCCGAAGTCGAGCACCTTGATGCTGACGCGGCCCCCCTTGGAGTCGACCAGCATGATGTTGTCGGGCTTGATGTCGCGGTGGATGATCTCGCCCTGGTGGGCCTCGCTGAGCACCTCACAAGACTGCATGGCGATGCGCATCACATGGTGGGCCGGCATGCCCTTGCCCGTGCGGCGCACGAACTTCCCGAGCGAGACGCCCTCGATGTACTCCATGGCGATGTAGAGCGTGCCCTCTTCGAGGCGGCCGAGGTCGGAGATGGTGACCGCGTGGTGGTGGCGGATGCGCGACACCATGCGGGCCTCGTTGAGGAACCGGGTGGCGAGCTCTTCGTCGCCCGAATAGCGGCGGTGAAGGAACTTCACGGCGAGCCGCTGGTGGTCGAAGTCTTTGTCGTTGTGCTCGGCCAGGTAGACCACGCCCATGCCGCCGGCAGCGATGCGCTCGGTGATGGTGTAGTTCTGCATGATGGTGCGACCGATGAGGTCGTCCTTCTCCACCTCGGCCGTGACCGCGGCGTTGCAATTGGGGCAGCGCTGCACGCCCTCACCCAACTTCTCAGCGCACTTGCTGCAAACAACCGAAGAGGAGTTCGCGACCATCTGACACCCATCCGCAAAGCTGGCGCCTAGGCGCCGAATCGACTCACTGAACCAGCGTATGGTACCTGCCCCAAGTGGCGCCGCAACTTATCGGAGGGCGGCAGATTGACGGGTTGGCAGGGGGCCATTCTGTGGTAGAGGCCACCACAGATTCCCAACACCCACGGACCCCATGGCCCTCCGCATCTCGCAGCTCGAAACCGGCGGAATTCTCGACTCTTTCTTCGTCATGACCGCCTGCAAGCCGGCCGAAACGAAGACCGGTTCGACCTATTACACCCTCACCCTCCGGGACATCGGCGGCACGGTCACGGCCAAGGTCTGGTCGCCTGCGCAGGTCTGCCCTGCCGGCCAGCCCGCCCCCGGCGTCTACTGGTTCAAGGGCAAGGTGGAGAGCTACCGCGAAGAGGCCCAGCTGGTCGTCAACGCGATGAGCCCCTACGAGCCCTCGCCCGGCGAGTATGACCAACTGGTACCCGCCTCCCGCTGGACCGCGGAGGTGCTCCGCAACGAGCTCCGCCGCCACATCGAGACCCAGGTCGCCAGCGACCTGATGCGCACCTTCCTCTTCGCCGTGCTCGACGAGCCGACCGTCGTGGAGCGCTTCTTCGCCTGGCCGGCCGCCTCGGGCAACCACCACGCCTTCCGCTCCGGCCTCGCCGAGCACACGCTCTCCATGATGCGGCTCGCCTCGGTCGCTGCCGACCACTACGCCGCCTACCACCCCGGCCTGCTCAACAAAGACCTCCTCATCGCCGGCGTGCTCCTGCACGATCTCGGCAAGATCTGGGAGCTCTCCGCCGGCCTCGTCACCGACTACACCCCGGTCGGCCGTCTCGTCGGCCACATCCCCATGGGGGCCACCTTTGTGGAGAAGATGGCACGCACCATCGACGGCTTCCCTGAGGACCTCATCTGGGAGCTGCAGCACCTGGTGCTGAGCCACCACGGCTTGCTCGAATACGGCGCGGCCAAGCTGCCGACGACGCCCGAGGCGCAGCTGCTTCACTACGTGGACAACATCGACGCCAAGCTCTTCTCCTTCTCGCAGGTGCAGTCGGCGAACGGCTGGTCCTTCAACACGCGGAGCCTCGGGCGGCCGCTCTTTGTGCCGCCGGACAGCACCCGGACCTGGGCTGCTCCGCTGGTGGTGCCCGACATGAGCCGGGGGCCGGGTCGCGCAGCAGATGCCGTTGCGGCGGCGCCCGTTGCGGCACTCGAGACGCCCGCACCCGAGCCAGCGCGCAAGCGGGCCAAGGCGGCCGCCGAAGAGGCCGAGCCCGACAAGTCGACGCCCCTCGACACCCCTGCGCGGCCGCGGCCGCTCATGCTGTTCGACGGGCTCGAGTAGCCCCGATCAGGGGAAGATGCCGCGCTCACGGTAGGAGTCGCTCACGCGCAGGACGGCGACCGCGAGGGCGGCCGTGCGGCGCGAGACCTTGTGCTCCTCGGAGAACTCCCGCACCCGCTCGTAGGCGCTGCGGAGCCGCTCCTTGAGCTTGGAGTCGACCTCGCGCAGGTTCCAGCTCTCCGACCGCTTGTTCTGGATCCACTCGTAGTAGGAGACGCAGACGCCGCCGGCGTTGGCGAGGATGTCGGGGATGATGTCGACGCCCTTGGCCAGCAGCACCTCTTCGCCGCGCGGCGTGGTGGGGCCGTTGGCGCCCTCGACGACCACGCGGGCGTTGATGAGGTTGGCCTCATGCGCGTCGATCTGGAACTCCATCGCGGCGGGGATGAGGATGTCGCACTTGGTGCCGAAGAATTCGTCGCGCGTGATCGTGGTCGCCTTGTCGTAGCCGGCGACGCCGCCCGCCTTCTTCACATGGGCGGCGAGCTCCACGGTGTCGAGTCCGGCGGGGTCGCTGATGGCGCCCGAGTGGTCGCAGACCGCGACGCAGAGCGCGCCGGCCTGCGCCAGCAGCATGGCGGCATGCGAGCCGACGTTGCCGTAGCCCTGCACCGTGAAACGGGCGCCGTCGAGCGAGAAGTTCTTCTCTTCGGCCCACTCGTCGATGGCATAGACCACGCCCTGACCGGTCGCCTTGTCGCGGCCCACCGAGCCGCCCGCACCGAGCGTCTTTCCGGTGACGACGCCACGCACGGCATTCTTGTTCTGGGCGCCCGCGCCGTTCATGTAGGTGTCCATCATCCAGACCATGGTCTGGGCGTTGGTGCCCATGTCGGGGGCCGGGATGTCATACTCGGGGCCGATGTTGGAGCCGAGGTCGTGGGTGAAGCGGCGGGTGACCCGCTCGAGCTCCGTCTGCGAGTAGTTCTTGGGGTTGATCCGGACGCCGCCCTTGGCGCCGCCGAAGGGGATGTCGAGCAGTGCGCACTTGTAGGTCATGAGCGCGGCGAGCGCCTTCACCTCGGGCAGCGTCACATGGTCGCTGTAGCGGATGCCGCCCTTGTAGGGCCCGAGGATGTTGTTGTGCTGGATGCGGTAGCCGGTGAAGAGCTTGACCGAGCCGTCATCCATGCGGACGGGGAAGTGGACGATGACTTCGTTCTTGGGCTCGCTCAGGATGAGCCGCACGCTCTCGGTCGGCGACACCTTCTCCAGCGCCGCGCGGAGCTGGTCGAGGTGGACCTCAAAAAAGTTCAGTTTGTTGCTGCTCGGGTGCTCGCTCATGTTCGCCCTCGTTTCCGCTTTGCGCTGCTGCTTGTTTGGTTTGCGACCTGCCATGGCGGCGCCTTCTACGGGGCGTGCAGATCGCAAGCAAGGAACCCGCACAGGTGGCGCATGGCGCATACCTGACGCGT
Source organism: uncultured delta proteobacterium (assembly GCA_903912275.1). Classification (GTDB taxonomy): domain Bacteria; phylum Myxococcota_A; class Bradymonadia; order REDH01; family REDH01; genus CAIWGR01. The sequence continues at coordinate 1,137 of CAIWGR010000158.1, read as the reverse complement.
TGCGACAACCTGCGGCCTTGCGCGGCGGCGGCCCTTACGGGGACTGGTTGCAGCGGCAGCGGCTCGAGGCGGCGGCGCCCCCAAAGGCCCAGCGGAACCCCAGCTCCGCCCGCCAATCCATCACCTCGCCCACCACGGGGAGCGCGCCCGTCAGCCAGTAGGTGGCGCTGCCGGCATCCCACGCGATCGACGGACCCACCTCCAACCGGGCCGTGCCCTCCTCGTCGCCAAAGGGCAGAGCGCCGCTAGCGAACAGAGACCCGTCAACCGTAGCACCGAACGCAGTTGCGACCCGCGCCGCATACCAGACCTCCTGCTCGTTCATGGGCGAAACCAGCGGCGCGAAGCCACCCGCGTGGGCGTGCGCACCGGCCGTCTCGGCGTGCTTGGCGACCGGGGCAGCCTCCTCCTCCTCGTGATGGAGGTGGACGGTGGCCGCCACACCCAGCTCGCCCGTCAGCGCAACGCGCCCGAAGCTGTGCTCATGCGCCAGGCCTGCCATCACCATCGGGTGACCCATGCCGAACTCCGCCTCCTCGTCGCCAAGCGGGAGGGTCGCGTTCAGCGTCGCAAAGCTGGCATCGGTGGCCTCCTCGTTGCGCTGGAGCAGGAACGAGGAGCCGATGAGCGTGTCGCCCGGACCCGTCTGCCGATATCCGTTGCGGTCGAGGTAAAAGAGCGGCTGCTGCAACCGGAGGGCCCAGCGCCCGGCGCGCCAGTCGGTCTCAACGGTGAGGCTCTGCCAGCTACCGGCATCATGCGCGTTGTCGGCTGCTCCCAGGCCCAGCCGGGCGCCGGCCGTCCAGCCGGCATCGCCCGGCCGCACCGGCTCGTGGCAGGACTGCGCGCTGGCGGCCTCCGCGCCGGCAACCAGACCCATCCCCGCAACGACCAACACCAACAAGCTCCGCATCTTCCACCTCGCGACGTCGAAGCAGCCTGCTCCGAGCGGGGCGGAACTAGGGCGCGGCGTTCAGGTGGTCAACTGAACCGTCTGTGGCAAATCGTCGCAGAGCACCGCACAGTCGCAGGCCAACAGTGCCCGAACGACAGCCGTGAGCGGCAGCCCCTCGATGGCAGTCGGGTCGTCTGTCTCCACCCGCTCAAACAGGGTGATGCCGGCCCGCTCGAACATGT
>CAIWGR010000157.1 GCA_903912275.1 uncultured delta proteobacterium | reverse complement strand
GCAAGGCAGAGGGCAAGGCAGAGGGCGTTGAAGCGCTTCTCGCAGCGGCCGCAGCCTACCTGCCGCCCGAGACCATCGAGGTGCTCCGAAAGCAGCGCGACCCGGTGGCGATCGCCTTGGCGATGGCAGGGGCTGCGCGGTAGGTCCGAATCCCACCGCACCATCGTGCTCCGCCCTGCACGGGGCCGGCGGAGCGCGATGCCATGTTTCGGGGCGGGCCAAAAGTTTGCGCCGATCGGCAGGCGCGGGCGGCGCTGCGGATCGGCGAAACGTGGTTGTGTCCTAGGTGCTGCCGCCCTGCTCCGGTGTGTGAGGGAGCAGCGGGGCGGCGGCAGAGGCGGGGCTAGAGAGCGGTTCGCACGAGGCGGAAGCCGAGGTTGCTATAGCCGGGGCCCGGCGCGTCGCCGCTGCGAAACGCGGCCCGCGCGGGGCGGGCGGCGTTGCTCCACGCTCCACCGCGATCCACCCGGAGGGTGCCCGTCGTGGGACCCGTCGGGTCGGTCACGGTGCCTGGGTATGTACCAGACCAGTCGCCCGTCCACTCCCAGACGTTGCCCAGCATGTCGGAGAGGCCAAAGGCGTTGGGTAACTTGCTACCCGTCGCTTGGGTGCGGCTTGCAGCATTGCAGTCAAACCAGGCTAAACTGCTGAACGCTGTGGCTGCGGCGAAACCGCCCGTGCCGCTCAGCGTAGCGCAGCCGCTTATCGCGCTCAGGTCCCCACCGTAGGTCGCAGTCGTCGTACCGGCCCGCGCCGCATACTCCCACTCGCTCTCGGTGGGCAGCCGGTAGCCCGTGCAGCTGAGGCCGGCGAAGGTGGCGGCCGTGCAACCGCTGTGGATGCCGTCCTGCCAGCCGATGGCTGCATCAGTGCAACCCGTGAGCGTGTAGCAGGAGGTAAGCCCCTCTGCCGCAGAGCGGGCGTTGGCAAAGGCGACTGCAGCATACCAGTCCATCTGCTCCGCGGGGCCGCTGTCGTTGGCGTTGCTGGTGGTCTGTACCGTGCCGGTCGTGGACTGGTAGAAGGACGGATTGGTACCACCGCTCAGCGCCTTCCACTGCCCCTGCGTTAGCTCTGTCTGCCCCATGAAGAAGCTGCGAGAGATGGTCACGCTGTGCTGCGTCTCGTCCGCGTTACGACCCAGCTCGGATGCGGGCGACCCCATGGTGAAGGTGCCGGCGGGGATGTAGTTCATGGCTTCGGGCGCACACCGGTCGTTCGCGGTTCCATCTGGGCCGGTGGCGCAGAAGCCGCTGGCGCACTCGGCGTTGAGGGTGCAGGGGGCGCCAAGGATGGACTGCAGCGCGCAGGCGCCTGCGTTCAGCCAGTAGCCGCTTGCGCAGGTCGTGACCGTGCAGGGACCGTAGCTGGCGCTCCCGCTGCTCCAGCTCTCGGTCGCGACGGTCGCGTTGGGGAGGTTGCAGGCACGGGTATCGCCCACGCAGAGGCCGCTCTCGAGGTGATAGCCGGTCGCACAGGCGCAACCGATGGAACAGGCGCCCGAGCCGTTCATGGTGCCAGCATCGCAGACCTCGGTGGCCTGCAGCTGACCGTCGCCGCAGTAGGTCGCTGCACCGGATACGCTTGCGCAGCTGCTGCTGCAGACGGTGCAGGAGAAGTCGCCGTAGGTGCAGGCCTCGGTGAGGGTGTTGCCATCGTCACAGCCCTCTGCGCCCTGCAGGTAGGTGTCGCCGCAGGCGGCGAGCTGGCAGGCATTGGTGCAGGCGTCGGTGTTGCTGCTGTTACCGTCATCGCAGCCTTCGCCGCTCTCCACGACCGTGTTGCCGCAGCCGACCGCGACGCAGGCCCCGGCCAAAAGACTGAAGCCACTGTCGCAGGCCGTCGCGGTACAGGTGCCCCATAGCGTTCCCGTCCACTGCTCTGTTGCGGACGACGCGTTCGGGAGGGTGCAGGCGCGCGTGTCGGAGAGGCAGCTCCCGCTCTCCACATGGTAGGTCGAGTCGCAGGCCGTGGCGACGCAGCTCCCGTAGGCGGAGCCGAACCAGGTCTGCGTGCCCTCCGTGATCCTGGCAGTCTGCACGACGCAGGCGATGATGTCGGCTTCGCAGGCTGTGCCGGTGGTGTGGAAGCCCGCGTCGCAGGCGGCGGGCAGGCAGACACTCCAAGCGCCTGCGTTGTAAGTGCGGCTTCCCGTACCGTTGAGTACCGAGCAAGAGCCGGTGTCCGACAGGCACTCGGCGCCCTCGAGGTGATGGGTGGGTAGGCAGGCCGACGCCGTGCAGGTGCCGTAGGCGCTGCCGGTCCAGCTCTCCGTGGCCAATGTGGCGTTCGGGAGCGAGCAAGCGCGGGTGTCGCTCAGGCAGGCGCCGCCCTCCAGATGGTAGGAGGCGGAGCAGGCTGTGGCCTCGCACGCGCCCCACCCCGTAGCATTGCCCGCCTCGACGCCTGCGTTCGCATGGAGAGGCAACGCAGTGCAGTCCCGTGTCACGGTCCTGGAGAGGCGAAAGCCGATATTGGAGACGCGATTGAACGACTCGAAGGGAAGGCGAACCGCGGCCCGCGTGTTGACGGCGTTGTTGCCATACGACCCGCCGCGTGGCACCCGGCCGTCGCCCGTCGCAGGCCCCGTAGGGTCGGTCACCGTGGCTGGGTAGGCTCCGTACCAGTCGCCCGTCCACTCCCAGACATTGCCGAGCATGTCGTAGAGGCCGAAGCTGTTTGCGGTCTTGCCGCCCACCGCCTGCGAACGACTGCCGCCGTTGACACACCACCAGGCGATGCCGTCCAGATTGGCCTGAGAATCGCAATATGCGGGCGTCCCGCTCAGGTCGCCCATGTAGGTGGCCGTGGTTGTTCCGCCACGCGCCGCATACTCCCACTCGCTCTCGGTCGGCAGTCGGTAGCCCGTGCAGGTGAGGCCCACGAGGGTGGCGGCCGTGCAGCCGCTGTGGAGGCCATCCTGCCAGCCGTTGGCTGCGTCGGTGCAACCTGTGAGCGTGTAGCAGGAGGTGAGCCCCTCTGCCGCGGAGCGGGCGTTGGCGAAGGCGACTGCCGCATACCAATCTAGGTTTTCCACGGGGCCGCTGTCATTGGCGTTGCTCGTCGTCTGTGCGGTGCCGGTGGTGGCCTGGAAGTAGGAGGGGTTGATGCCGCCGGAGAGCGCCTTCCACTGCCCCTGCGTCACCTCTGTCTGACCCACGAAGAAGCTACGCGAGAGGGTCACGCTGTGCTCCGTCTCATCGGTCTCCTGGCCCAGCTCACCCAAGGGCGAACCCATGGTGAAGGTGCCGGCAGGGATGTAGGTCATGTCCGTAGGCGCGCAGCGGTCATTGGCTGTGCCGTCTGGGCCGGTGGCGCAGAAGCCCGAGGCGCACTCGGCGTTGAGCGTGCAGGCTGTGCCGAGGGTGGACGCCAGAACACAGGCGCCTGTGTTCAACCAGTAGCCGCTCACGCAGGCGCTCGCCGTGCAGGGGCCATAGGCGGAGCCGGTCCACTGCTCTGAGGCTACGGCGGCGTTCGGGAGCGCGCAGGTGCGGGTGTCGCTCGCGCAGCTACCAGACTCGAGATGCTCGCCGCTCGGGCAGCCAGCAGGTGAGCAGACGCTGGCGGTGCAGACCAGGTCGGCGCTGCAATCCACTGTGGCCGTGCAATCCTGACCCTGGGTGCGGCAGCCGAGCCCTTCGTCGGTTGCGCCATCGCAGTCGTTGTCGAGCCCGTCGCAGAGCTCCGACACGTTGGCCACGAGGCGGCCCGTAAAGGTGAAGTTGCCGCCCGAGCGTGCGAAGACCCAGTTGCGGACGCCCGCGTTGGCGGGGGTGGCAGCCGCGTCGCCGAGGTCGCCGTAGGCCCAGGAGCCGAGGCCGCTCGAGGCGCCCGGGACGAGATCGCCGTTCTGTACGGAGAAGCCCGTGGAGGGTGCGAGCGCCAGAATCTGCGCGAAAACCTGCGTCTGCGGCGACGCGTAGAAGGATCGTACCGTGACTGCGCCGCAGAAGAGGGGCGAGGCAAGGTAGCCGTCGCAGGCTGCGTCGAGCCCGGTGCTTGCTGTGACGAGTTCTAGCGAGTCGGCGGGGCCGGAACCTGGCACACCGTCCTGCACGATGGTGAGGGTGCAAAGCCCCTGCTGCGCTCTGCGCAGGCCGGCGTCGGTGACTGCTTCGCCCCTGAGCACCTCGAGGCGCATCGTGCCGGCGGCCACGTCGACGGTGCCGCGGAACTCGGCGAGCGTGGTCAGTTCGGAGGTCTGGTCTGCAGCTGGAGTTGCGGAGGTCGCAGCGTCAGCCGCATCGGGCCGCAAGAGGCCCCCATCGGGAGCGGCCTGATCGGGGTTGAGGCCGACATCTGGGAGGGCACCCTGCGGTGCTGGCTCCTGTTCAGCGACACAGGCGGTCAGCCCCAGTGCCAGCAGGAACGACGTGGGACGGACTGCAGAAGTGAACCTCAAAAAGGACGGATACATCGACGCTCCTCGCGTGAGAACAGGACAGGCTGGACGAAACCGACCGCGCCGTCTTGAGGTCCGATGTCCCCACTGAGGCAGTGCAACTGATTTTTCTGACGGAAGGTATCCTGCTCGTCCGGCCCCGTTGGATCAACGGGTTAGGGAAACAGACGCCCCGCGTGTGACCGCGCACTTTCGCTGTTTGATAACGCAACAGAAATGGTTTGATACCGCACCTGCGCAGCGCTGCGACGAAGCGTGGGGCGGGGTCGTCTGAGGGCCAAAAGTTTGCGCCGATCGGCAGGCGCGGGCGGCGAAGCGACCGCTCCGCAGCACCTCCGAAAAATCTGCAGAGCCCTCCGCAACAACGGGCCGCAGACGCCGATAACCGACCATC
>CAIWGR010000156.1 GCA_903912275.1 uncultured delta proteobacterium | reverse complement strand
GACGGTGGCGCCGCGGACCTTGAAGGAGCCGGTGGGGAGCTCGGTCTCCAGCTTCCAGAAGAGGCCGTCGCGTTCCACGATGGGCGAGGGCTCCATGCGGCCGCGGACGGCGTTCCAGGCGGCATCGAGTTCGTCGGATGTGGGGAGGCGGCTCATGGGGTCCTGCGGCGTCGAAGGGCTGCGACGGCGAGCAGGGCGAGCCATCCCGCGCCGGTGTTGGTGGCCGCGCTGCAGCCGGTTGCGTCGGCTTCGCTCTGTGTGTCGAGCGGCGCCTCTGCGTCGGGCTGCGCGTCGGCGGCGCTGCTGTCAGCACGGGTATCGGTCGCAGCATCTTGGGCAGCGTCCGATGTCGTCTCTGCGCCGGTGTCGGCGGCCGCGTCGGGCGTGCCGGTATCTGCGTCGGGCGCCCGGTTGCAGTCACCAGCCTGGCAGACCGTGCCATCGGGACAGAGCTGCGGCGCCCCCCAGCCGAGGCAGCCGTCAGCGGCGGGCTCGCAGCGGGTGAAGGTGGCGTCCCCAATGCAGGTGCGGAGGTCGGTTGCGCCGCAGCGGTCCACGCAGGTCGGGCAATCGGGTTCGCATGTGGGTGCGATGGTCGCGTTGGCGAACTGCTGGAGCCCGTCGAGCGTGCCGGCAAAATAGTCGAGGTCGACGGGGCCTGCGATGCCGCTCGCGGTGCCGGAGTCGCTGTACTGCCAGAGAGTCCAGCGGTCCCACGAATCGGAGGTCCAAGGGCAGGGGTTGGTGGTGTAGTTTGCGGTCCAGAGCGGCTGGGAGTTGAGGCTGTCTGGCAGCCCGTTGTCGTCCCAGAAGTAGGCGCCGGTGTAGATGATGGGCTCCTTGCCCGTGGCTTCGCGCATGGCCGCAACCCAGATGGTGGCCTCTGCGGCAACCTGCGCTGCGGTGCGACCGTCTAGCGTCTCGATGTCGAGCACGGGCGGCAGGTCGTGGCTGTCGAAACCGCCGGCCTCGGCGAGCCGCTCGACGGCGAGTTGCGCCTGTGCCGCACCGCCCGCAGAGGCTCGGAAGTACTGGTAGAAGCCGCGGATGAGACCGGCGCGGCTGCTCTCCTGCCAGTTGCGCACGAACTGGCTGTCGCGGGTGCCGATGCCGTCGGAGAGACGGACGACCGCAAAGCGAATGTCGGTGGCCGCGACGGCGGGCCAGTCGATGGTTCCCTGGTAGTAGGAGACGTCGATGCCGCGCACGCGGAGCGGATTTCCGCTCGCATCCAGAGGGCCGCAGCGCCGGGTCGCGGCCTGCTCGGCGGAGCGGAGGGTTGCGCCTGCATGTGCGGCTTCGCCCTCGGGCGCGCTTGCACAGCGAGGCAGCGTTGCAGCGAGGAATGCGGCGACGAGCAGGTTACGTTGGATGTCGAGTGGACGCAGACCGAGCATGCTGCCAAGTCTAACCGCGGCGGCCTGCCGCGCCTAGTCAGAACAGAAGGAGGTTAGATGCGCGCCAATCTTCCCAGCCGAACGGCTACCATCGTCAGCGCAGCGCGCTACCTTTCGGGTGAGGGGGTGTCGCCGATCGGGGGCGATGTGGATGGCCTCGCGCCGCTGCTCTCGCCTCCCCACGCGGCGGGCTGGCTGTCGCGGATTGCGCGGATGACCCGGAGCAGCCCAACGGCGGCAAAGCTGGTGCGCACGGCGAGCGGTGGCCTGGTGGACCATGCGGGCCTGCGCACCCGCTACATCGATGGTGCTGCGCGTGAGGCCGCAGCAGCCGGCATCGGGCAGATGGTGGTGGTGGGCGCGGGTCTGGATGCGCGGGCCTATCGTCTGGAGGCGCTCCTGCACCTGCCGCTGTTTGAGGTGGACCATCCTGCGACGCAGGGTTGGAAGCGGCAGGCCTCGAGCCGCATCCACCGGACGGGCGGCGTGCGGCATGTTTCGGTCGACTTTCTCGTTGACCGGCTGAGCGAACGGCTGGTCGCCGAGGGGTTCGACGCGACG
>CAIWGR010000155.1 GCA_903912275.1 uncultured delta proteobacterium | reverse complement strand
CCTCGGTGTCGTCCCAGCCGAGGCAGGCATCGGTGATGCTTTGGCCGTAGCGCAGCGGCTGGTTTGCAGCGAGCGACTGCCGGCCTCCGACGAGGTGGCTCTCCAGCATGAGCCCCATGAGTCCGGGCTCGCCGGCGGCAAATCGGGCTGCGATTTCACGGGCGACAGCGGGTTGCCGCTCGGCGTCTCGGCCACTGTTGCCGTGGCTGCAGTCGACCATGAGGCGGGGTTCGAGTCCGCGGGTAGATAACATGGCCACGGCGTCGGCAACCTCGGCCGCTCCAAAGTTGGTCCCCTCGGTGCCGCCGCGCAGGATGAGGTGGGTGTGCGGGTTCCCTGCGGTGGTCATGACTGCGACCTCACCGGCGGCGGTTGCCCCGACGAAGCGATGGGGTTCGCGGGCTGCGACGAGTGCGTCGACGGCAACCTTGACGCTCCCCGACGTGGCATTCTTGAAGCCCACCGGCATCGGCAGGCCGGATGCGACCTCCCGGTGGAGCTGGCTCTCGACGGTCCGTGCACCGATGGCGCCCCAGGCGACCGCATCGGCGAGATAATGAGGGGTAACGGGATCGAGGAACTCGGTTCCTGTAGGCAGACCAAGGTCGGCGAGGTCGACCAGCAGGTGCCGGGCGAGGTGAAGCCCGTTGCCGACGGCGAAGCTTCCGTTGAGGTCGGGGTCGTTGATGAGCCCCTTCCAGCCGACGGTGGTGCGCGGCTTCGCGAAGTAGACCCGCATGACAATCAGCAGCTGGCCGGAGAGTTCGTCCGCGAGCCGCTTCAGCCGGCTCGCGTAGTCACGTGCCGCAGCGACATCGTGGATGGAGCAGGGCCCGACAATGCAGAGCAGCCTGCCATCGCGGCCGGCCAGAACCTCACCGATGGCCCGCCTAGCCGCGACCACGCCCTCTCGCGCAGCGGCAGAGAGCGGAAGCTCTGCCAGCAGCGCCGCTGGAGGCTCGATACGCTCCGTCCGCGTGATGCGGAGGTCGTCGGCGGAGGATGGGTTCATGCTTGCCTGGAGAGAGTCTGGGCGGCCCTAGTCTTTGGGCAGGCTTTGGGTCAACCCGCGGTCTGGCGCAAGGGGCGACCGAGCGAGACGCAACTGCGGTTGACAGCCCCCAACGGCGGATGCAGAGAGCGATACTTCGCCCCCCCTCTCACCGGAGCAGGCCGTCGTGTCCGAACGAACCGTCCTCATGCAAGACAACGAGATCTTTACCGACGACCACCAGACCTTCCGGCGCACCGTCCGGAAGTTCGCGGAGAGTCTGGCACCGCATGCCGAAGAGTGGGACGAGGCGGGCATCTTCCCGCGCGAAATCTTCAAGCAGGCAGCCGATCTGGGGCTGCTGGGCATCCGGATGGACCCTGCCTACGGCGGCATGGGGCTCGACTGGTGGTACACCGTGGCCTACGCGGAGGAGCTCAACCACTCCTACAACGCCGGCGTCAACCTGGGCCTGATGGTTCAGAGCGACATGGCGACCCCGATTCTCAATGAGATCGGCAGCGACGAGATCAAGCGAGAGTTCTTGGCCCCGGCCATCTCGGGCGACAAGATTGCCGCACTGGCGATCAGCGAGCCGAGCGCCGGCTCGGATGTGGCGAACATCAAGACCACGGCGCGGCGCGATGGCGACGACTACATCATCAACGGGCAGAAGCTCTGGATCACCAACGGCACCCGCGCCGACTTCCTGACCATGGCGGTCCGGACGGGCGGCCCCGGCTTTGGCGGCATCACGCTCGTGGTCTTCCCGACCGACACGCCGGGCTTCCACGTGGGCAAGAAGCTCAAGAAGATCGGCAACAAGTCGTCGGACACGGCAGAGCTCTTCTTCGAGGACTGCCGCATTCCTGTCCGCTACACGCTGGGCCACGAGAACGCGGGGTTCTTCCACATCATGACCAACTTCCAGGGCGAGCGGCTGATTGGCGCGCTGGCCTCGGTGGGCGGCATGGAGCTCGCGGTGCGTGACACCATCCGATACGCCAAGGAGCGTTCGACCTTCGGCAAGCCGCTGATCAAGCATCAGGTAGTGCGTCACAAACTGGTCGAGCACCTGGCGAACATCGAGGCGGCGCGCCGGCTCTGCTACTTCGCGGTCGACAAGGTCTCCAAGGACCCCCAGGGCGCGACGCGTGAGATCACCATGGCCAAGCTGATCGCGGGCGACCTGATGCAGAAGGTTCTCTACGACTGCCAGCAGTTCCACGGTGGCTTCGGCTACACGACGGAGTACCCGATCGGCCGCGCCTGGGCGGATGGTCGCCTGCTGACCATCGGCGGCGGCACGTCGGAGATCATGAAAGAGATCCTGACGAAGGTCGAAGGGCTCTAAAGGGGCCCCCGCGGCCTGGCGTTAGGTTGCGTTTGCCGCCGGTTTCGGCTAACGGTGGCCCCCCTCTGTGAGGCGCACTCGCTGCCTCCGCCAGAGTTTTCTGCACCTGCTGGGTGCCTCGTCGCGAGTTGAGAGGTTTGACATGTCGAAGATGATTCTTGGTCGCAAGCTTGGAATGACGCAGATTTTCTCGGCCGAGGGCAAGCGCGTTGGCGTGACCGTCGTGCAGGTCGGACCCATGAAGGTTCTGGCGAAGAAGAGCGCCCACGGCGACGACAAGTATGCCGCCGTCAAGGTTGGTTTTGAGGAGGCGGTTCGCCAGGAGAAGGACGGTTCGGTCCGTTTCCGCGGCGTGAACAAGCCCGAAGTTGGCGTCTTCACCTCGGCTGGCATCGAGAATCCGATGCGCGTTGTGGCGGAGTTCCGCTGCACCGAGTCCGAGCTCGACAACTACACGGTTGGCCAGACGCTCGACCACACGCTCTTCACCGAGGGCGAGTTTGTTGATGCCGTGGGCATCAGCAAGGGCAAAGGCTTCATGGGTGTCATGAAGGCTTGGCACTTCAAGGGTTTCAAGGGCTCGCACGGCGCGCACGAGACCAAGCGCGGTCCCGGCTCGATCGGTGCTCACACCTTCCCCGCCCGTGTCTTCAAGGGCAAGAAGATGGCCGGTCACCACTCGAACAAGCGCGTTACGATGCAGAATCTCCGCGTCGTTCGCATCATCGCCGAAGACAACCTCTACCTCATCCTGGGCTCCATCCCGGGCGGCGTGAACGGTCTCATCCGCATCCAGCCTGCCGTGAAGAAGGCCGGCGCCATCTTCCTCAAGACCGGCGCGCTGACGAAGTAATCGTCGAAGCACCGAAGGACTGTGAGGCGCTCTCGGGCGCCTCGCTCCGTTTTTGCGCCCCGCTTCAGCGGGCGACGCTGCCTGCGAAGACCCGCTCTGCAGGCCCGCGCATGAGCAGCCGCTCCCCCTGCCAGCCAAAGTGGAGCCGACCGCCGGGCAGTTCGACCGTGAGGGTCGCGTCGCCAGAGATTCGGCCGAGCGACCGCCAGAGCTCCGCCACCGCTGCCGCACCCGTGCCGCAGGCCTGCGTCTGGCCGCAGCCGCGCTCCCAGACATCCACACGGAGGGCGCCGTCGGGGAGTAGCCGCACGAACTCGATGTTCACCCGCTCCGGGAACTGCGGGTCGTGTTCAAGCAGAGGGCCAACGAGCGCAATGTCGGGGGGGTTCTCGAGGTCCACGAAGACCCAGTGCGGGTTGCCGGTCGAGAGCCGGTAGCCGGCCGCATCGAGCCCCGCGCGGGGCCACACCAGCGCGGAGCCGCTTGCGTCCGGCATGAGGCGAGGGCGGGGCATCAGCAGCTCCACCTCGCCGCTCGTCAGGCACCGGGTCGCATGGGGGCCGGCCCCCGTCTCCACGTCGAACCAGGCGGAGGTCGCAGTGCGGGCAGCGATCGCGGCCGAGACGCAGCGGAGGCCGTTGCCGCACATCTCCGATTCGCTGCCGTCGGCGTTGAAGACGGTCATCCGGGCGGGCGAGGTCGCAACAATGAGCAGGCCGTCTGCACCGATGCCACGGTGGCGGTCGCAGATCGCGACAGCCCGATGCCCATCATCGAGGCTCCAGCCGTCGGCCTCGAACCCCACAACGAAGTCGTTGCCGAGGCCATGCCACTTCTCGAACGGGAGCAGGCTCACGCAGACCTCGCCTTCGTCGGGTTCAGGCGCGACCGCAACGGGCTGCGACCAGCCACTTGTCTACCATGGCGGGATCGGCCGCGAGGAAGCGCAGCCCCATGCCCGGCTGCAGGCCCTGCCCCTCGGAAAAGCCGCGGCGAACCACCGAGGCGATGATGGGGAAGGAGATGCTCTCGGAGAGTTCGACGACGAGTTGCACCTCGGTCTCCTGCGCGAGCAGCACCTGGGCCGCGACGAAGCAGCCGCCCTTGGAGACGTCGACCGTCTCGAGGTGGGCCCAGCGTCCCGACGCGGCGTCGTGCACCCATACGCGGACGGAGCAGGGGAAGCGGGGCGCTTCGCGATGACGGTTCGAGAGTGTGGATGCGGTCGGGTACGAGAGAGACATGAGCTACCTCCGATTGGGCGGATGGTAGGCTGCCTCGGGGCGCGCCACAAAAAACCTGCGATGCGTTGTTCAGACCCTGACGGCGGGGCGGGAGGCGGTCTTGGCGCTGTCGTAGAGTCCGTCGAGGAGCGCCCTGTATTTGCGGGTGATGAAGCTGCGGCGATTTGTCATTGTGTGCGTGACCTCGCCAGACGCAGCGTCAAATCCGCTCTCGAGAATGGCGAAGCGGCGGACAGCCTCTGCGGGCTCGAGTTCGCGATTGGTGGCATCAATGGCCTCGCGGAGCGCAGCAAAGAGGCTCGGTTGCCGCGTCAGTTCGGCAAGGCTCAAACTTCCCAGCCCGCGATCTGCGGCCCAGTTGAGCGCCGCTTCGGGGTCCAGAGCGACGAGCGCGACCAGTTCAGGGCGCCCCTCGCCATCGACGAAGGCGTGGCCGACGAGCGGGATCTCGCGCAGGGCCGCCTCGACCCTGACGGGCGAAACGCGTCGGCCGGAGGCGGTGACGATGATGTCCTTCTTGCGGTCCGTAACGCGAAGGGCCCCGCTCGGAAGAAGTTCGGCGATGTCTCCGGTCCGCAGCCAGCCGTCGGTGACGATGACGGACTCCGCGCCCGACAGGTTCCAATATCCCGCAGCGACGGCGCGGCCGCGGACAAGCAGTTCGCCATCGGTGTCGAACTTGACCTCGACGCCGGGCAGCGGCGGGCCGACGGTGCCGACCTCGTGCGAGCCGGGACGGTTGAGGGTGACGGCGGAGCAGGCTTCGGTCAGACCGTACCCCTGCAAAATGGGGAGCCCGCAGCCGTCGAAGAGCTCCTCGGTCGCCGCAGTGAGAGGCGCGCCGCCCGAGATCAGCAGGCGGATGCGGCCGCCGAGCCGCTCGCGGAGCTGGCGCTGAAGCGGCGACGCGACCAGCAGCGCGAGTTGGCGCTTGAACCAACCGCTCTCGGCGTCTCGGTCGACCCGCCCGAGCGCACGAACGGCATCGAGGGCGCGCCGGCGGAGCGCCCCCTGGCCCACCATGTCTGAGACGAAGGAGGCCATGGCCTTTTCGTAGACCATCGGGACGCCGACAAAGATGGTCGGCCTTGTCTCGGCGAGGTCCGCCATGACGCTGAACGAACCCCGACCGAGGATGGTGCAGGCGCCGTTCCGCAGGGCGGTCCAGAGGAGGAGCCGCGAAAAGATGTGGGCCAGCGGATGAAAGACGAGCTGGCGGTCGGTGGAGCAGACCGCGAGGGCCTCGGCACAGCTCGCGCTGGCGGCAACCAGGTTGTCGTGGGAGACCATGACGGCGCGCGGGCGGCCGGTGGTGCCAAGCGTGTAGGCAAGGGTGGCGATCGCCTGCGGACCGATGGCGGCGCGCGAGCGACCATCGGCGCCATCGACCTCGGTGAAGAGGCGGACAGGCCAGGAGGAGGTCGCCGGTGGCTGGCCTGCGAGGAGCAGCACGGCAGTGAGCGAGGGCAATTCGGCGGCGACCGACTCAAGCCGTTCGAGCTGTTCGAGCGACTCGACGATCAGGGTGGAGGCGCCCGAGTCTGTGATCATCATCGCGAGCTGGCGGGCCGTCGAACCGGGCGGCAGCGGCACGCTGACTGCGCCCGAGAGGGTGACCGAGAGGTCTGCGAGGACCGCCTGTCTGCCGAGGTGGGCGGCGATGGCGACCCGGTCTCCGGGCTTGACGCCAACCTCAGCCAGCCTGGCGGCATACCCGTCGATGCTGTCGTCGACCTCGGCATAGGTGAGCGAGCGCCAGAGGCCGCCCTCGTGGAAGCGGAAGGCCTCGGACGCTGCATACATCGATGCAGCGGAACGCCAGAGAGCATCGAGGTCGGCCCCGGTCACAACAGAGAGAGGAGTTTGCATGCGGCGGGAGTAGGACAAGAGAAGCGTCCGTTGCAACACTGTTCGATGACGCAGAGCGCTAGCCCGCCAACATCCTTGACGATCATGGTGCCGTGAACCATGCTCGGCCACCCTTCATTCCTTCGGAGAACGATGAGCAAGACCGTGATTCAGACCGCTGACGCCCCTGCCGCGATCGGCCCCTACAGCCAGGCGATCGCCGCGGGCGGTATGCTCTATGTTTCGGGCCAGATCCCGCTCGACCCCATCTCCGGAGCGCTCCTCGAGGGCGATACTGCGGCTCAGGCGCGGTTGGTGCTCTCGAACCTCGAGGCAATCCTCAAGGCTGGCGGCTGCACCTTTGCCGACGTGGTACGCTCCACCATCTTCCTCATCGACCTCGGTGACTTCGCCGCGGTCAACGCGGTCTACTCCGAGAAGTTCACTGCGCCCTTCCCCGCCCGCGTGACCATCCAGGTGTCGGCGCTCCCGCGGGGTTCCAAGGTCGAAATCGACGCCATCGCGCTCATTCCGTCGTAGGACGCCCCATGCTGAACCGTCTTCTGACACTTGTCACCCTGCTCCTCGTCATCACCGGCTGCGGAGGCGGCCAGTCGCCGGACGATCGCCCGCTCGCCTGGGACGACATCCGCGATGCCATCCCGGCGTCGGCGGATGCCCTCTTTCTGAATCGGCCGGACAAGCAGGTGAGCGACCTGCTCGACCGGGCCGGCGGGTCGGGTTTGCTGGATCTGGTACGGGCGGACGGCGTGAGGCAGACGCTGGGGTTTGACCCGGACGACCCTGCTGCGCTGGCGCGGGCGGGGGTCGACGGAGAGGCGACCAATGCTGTTGTGGTGCTGACTTCAGGTCCCATTTTCATCTTCAAGGTATCGGACGCGGCGGCCTTTGCGCAGACCGTGAAGTCGGTGCTGGCGCGTCAGCCCGACCTCAAGCCTTCGACCTATCGGCTCGCCGGGGCGGACTTCACGCGGGTGCCTGTCTCTTCCGACTTCTCCGTCGACATCGGTGTGAAGGATGGCTTCGCATTCGGGCGGGTCAACGTTGCGACCATGCCCGCGCTTACGGCGACCGATGGCGACCTGCGGGCGCTCTTCCGTGGAGCGGGCGACGCGCCCTTCTGGGAGACGAGCGAGGGGCGCGCGCTGCTTGCCGACTCGTCGGGCGCGGAGCCGCAGACGCTGAGCTTCGTGCGGACGCGGGCGCTCACGCGCCTCACCGACGCGTTGGTTCGGTATGGCAATGGCAGCGCAGGGAGGTTGGTTGCCGACAGCGCGCCGACGGCGCCCTACCGTGACGCCGCGCAACGGACGATGTGCCGCGAGATCGTGGAGCGGATGTCTGCGACGCTGCCCTGGATGAGCGCGGTGACACTCTCGGTTGCCAACGGTGCGACGGGCGGGCTTGCGGTACAGTCGAAGTTCCGGGCGCAGTTCAGCGACCGCGGCGCAGAGACCTGGAAGTCCCTCTTGCAGCCGACGGGAGGCGCATCGCTTCCAGGCACCGAGGAGGCGCTCTTCTACGGAGCTGGCCACCTCGACCTGCGGAAGTTTCTCGGGCTCTTTGATGCTCCGGCCGAGGCCAACAGCTGCCCAGATACGGCAAAGGCGCTGGCGCTGATCAGCGGAGCAAAGGCGGCATATCAGTCTCGGATCGAGCTTAACATGAAGATCGCAAGCGGCGAGGCGGCCATCGCGCTGTTCGGCATCCGGATGGCCGGCATGTTCCCGCTCGTCGACGCGGCTGTGATGATTGGCGCTCCGACAGGAAAGGGCGTCGATCTCGCCAAGCAGTTGCAGGCCGAGTTCAAGAAGCGGGGCGCGGATGGAACCGCAGACCTCAACTCGCCTTACACGCGGGTCGACTTCCGAATCCTCATCTATCGCATCTCGCTGATGCAGAAGGATGACCACGCTGTAATCACGGTCGGCACCGTGCCCGAATCCACGGTCGGTGCCATGCTCAATGCGAAGGCTGACGCCGAGGCACCCGTCGCCGACCTGCATCTGAATGGCGGCAGGATTGCGGAGACCGCGACCGAGCTGATGGACCACTTCAAAGAGATCGGCTCTCTGAAGCCCGACGAGGCCAAGCAGGCCCAGCAGGCAGTGGAGGCCGTGCGTTGGCTGGAGCGGGGCGACGGGACGCTCGGCTGGAGCGAGACGACGCTCATGGGCAGCGTCTCCTTCCAGCTCGTGCCTCCGGCGCCCGTGCAGGTGGCCCCGGGCGAAGGCGACCTCTAGCCCGCGAACGGTTCGCGGCAGCAAAAACGATCCGAGGCGGCCGAAGCCGCCTCGAAAAGTAGTGCGCGGGGCGGGGGTCGAACCCGCACGACCGTGAAGCCACAGGAACCTGAATCCTGCGTGTCTGCCAATTCCACCACCCGCGCAGATGGGGAACGGCGGTCTAGAAGGCAGAGGCCGCGCCGTCAAGGGGCGCGTGCAACCTGTCAGCCGAGGAGACCCTTCCGCCAGAGCACGGCGAGGTCCATCGTGGCGGCCGCAAAAATGTGGAGCGATACACCGGGCCAGATGGAGCGCGAGGCCAGGCTCAGGTGACCGAGGACCAGCCCTGCGACGAGGGCGGCGAGCACCTCGGGCAGCGGCTTGCCGAAGTGAATCATGCAGTAGGGCAGCAGCGAAACATAGATGGAGGCATACCCGAAGGTGGAGCGGAGCCCCTGCACGAGAAAGCCGCGGAAGAAGAACTCCACGGCTGCAAACTGGGCAAAGTAGAGGAGCTCGAGGCGCCAGAAGTCGGGCCAGAGCGGCGCGCCGGGGAGTGGGTCGAAGTAGGGATAGACCCGAAGGAAGGCGGGCTGGCCGGAGACAAGCAGCAGCAGCGGGAAGAGCAGCAGCGCGAGGGTGGCGTAGGCTGGCAGATGCGCGCGCAGGCGGCCGACGCCGAGACCAAGCTGGCGCATCGGGATCCGGGCGGCTGCGGTGGCCCAGAGGAGCGGCAGGAGCAGGTACCAGAGCTGGCAGTTGAGCGCCCAGTAGATGAGCCGGTGGTTGCTCCCCGAGACTGGCTCACGCATCCAAGCGGCGACCTCGCGGGCCGCGTCGGTCGCGCCGAGCCCGGCGAGCAGGCGTGCGAGGGCCGCCCAGTCGCTGGCGCCACCCACCGCGTCGGTCATCGCAAGCGCGACACCGGCGACGACAAGCATCAGCAGCGGTCCCGCAGCAGCGCTCGGCGGCGGTGAGATCCGGCTGGCATCGGCCTCATCGCGCGTGGCTTGGATGGAGCGCCGGAGCGCATCGAGCGGGCGGAGCTGCTTGGTGTGTTCGGTCACGCAGGAGGCTTCTGGAGAGATGTTGGCAAACCGACTACCGATGGCGGGCAACCGCCTCAAGAGGAAGCATGCTCCCCCATCCGACGCCCGATCCGACGGTCGATGCCATCATTGAGCTTCCTGGCGACCGTATCGTGCTCATCGAGCGTCGTTGGCCACCGCTCGGCTGGGCGCTTCCGGGTGGCTTTGTGGAGGTGGGCGAGACCGTAGAGGACGCATGCATCCGCGAGGCGCGCGAAGAGACGGGACTCGAGGTGAGGCTCACGGCGCTGTTAGGCGTCTACAGCAATCCCGCGCGCGACCCGCGTCGGCACACGGTGGGGATTGTCTTTGTGGCGGAGGCCACAGGCGAACCCGTCGGAGGCGACGACGCGGCATCGGCACGCGCGTTTGCGATCGCAGAACTCAGCGGGCTGACGCTGGCCTTCGACCACGGGCTCATCCTGCAGGACTACCTGCAGTTTCGAGCGACGGGGAAGGCTGCGCCACTCCGACCGCTCCGCAGCGGGGGCCCGCGATGAGGCGGTTCGTGGCGGCGGCGCTGCTGCTCCTGATGGGCCTGCTGCCCCGCGCCGCTGCCAGTGGCGAGCGGAGTGTGACGGCCGAGACGGCAACGACGCTGACGACGGCCGAATTCGTGGAGGGCACGACCGTCTGGCGGGTTCGGGTGGTTGCGGATGCGAGCGGTCATTCGACCGCACTGGTCTCGTCGGGCGGCGTGGAGGCGGCGAAGATTGCGCTGCCCTTCGCAGCATCGAGCGAGGGCTGGCGTGCGACGCTGTCGTGGCTCCCCGAGGTGACCGGCGGCCCGCTGGTCGGCGTGGAAATCGCCGTTGGCGAAGAGGCCGAAGAGGCCCGCTTCTCTGCCCTGCTCCGTCCGTCGCACCGACGCGATGGTGGCAGCGATGTGCTGTGGCGTTCAGGACGTTCGGAAGCGGGCGCGGGCGCCTCGTGGCAGCTGCTCGACAGCGATGGCGATGGCCGCATGGAGGTGGTTGTGGCAGAGGCCGACCGCCGTCTCGCAGCCTGCTCCGGGCGACTCTGGCTGCACCCTTCGGTGGTCGGCGGCTCGTCGCTCCCGAAGCCCCTCCATCGCGCCTCGCTGGGTCGCCTCGATGCGGCCGTTGCTCGCCCCGAGGCTGCAGTGGTGCTGGACCGGTTCGCGCTCGATGGGGCAGTCTCGTGGGTCTCGCATGCCGACGCGGGACTGGGTGCGCCGAACGCCGCGACGGCCCTGCACGACAACCGCGACGACACCGTCTGGGCCCCGAGCCGAGACAACCCTGCAGGCGAGTTCGCCGTCATTAAGATGGTCGATGGCGTTGCGCTCGACGGCATGACGCTCGGCCTTCCTGCCGGGTCGGCGGAGGGTAGCTTTCTGCTCCACTTCGGAGAGGTCACGCGCCGGATTGTTGTGGCGCCCGGGTCGACGGTAACCGTGCGGGCTCCATCGCAGGTGAGCGGCGGCTGTACGGCCGTCGAGGTTCTCTCCAAGCGGGGGAACCGGCCGCTGCTGGTATCGACCCTGCGCCCCGTGACGGAGCTCGACACGCAGCCGGTCGAGGCCATCTTTGAGCGGGTGCTGCTGCCGCTGCTCAAGCGGGCGCGCAGCTCGGGCGAGCGCAGCGTGGTCATCCGCTGGCTTGGTACTGCAGGCCCTGCGCTGCTGCCCCACCTCGAGCGGGCGCTGCGCGATGAACTGGCGGAACGGCAGGCCGTACTGGTGCTGGCCGCGCTCGAGTTTGAGGGTGGCGATGAGATGCTGGCTCACCTCGCGGTGGAGGGGGTGCTAGACGACGAGAGCATCGGCACCTGGAGCCGAACGAACCGCCACCTCTCCGACGCTGCATTGACCGTCGTGCTTGCGCAGTTCCGCGATGGCGCGCCCGACGTCAGGCTCTTGCCGCTGGTCGCGCGGACGCCGACGGAAGAGGGCAACGAGGCCTTTTTGCGGCTGCTTCGCTCTCCAAGCCAGACGGTGCGCAAGGCCGCAATGGCTTCGCTTCCGCCCAACTCGCCGACCCTGCTGGCAGCGGTGCTTGAGCAGGCACTGGAGGGCATCGCATCGGAGCGGGCGGAGTGGCTCGCGATGGCGCTCAACCTCTCGCGCCACCAACGGGCGCTTGCGCCAGGACCTACCGCCGACGAGACCATCGCGCTGATCGACCGGCTGCTGACGGCGGAGGCTGCTGGTGACCGCCGCGTCGCAATTGCGCTCGTCGGCGCCCTCGCCATTGCCGATCGGCGTGAGCAGGTAGCGCAGCTCGCGCGCCACGCCGACAACGAGTGGGTGCGGGTCACGGCGCTGGAGGCCATCGCCCGTTGGCGCGGAGCCTCGGAGGCGCAGCGCAACGAGGCCTCTGCGCTGCTCACGGCAGGGCTCCGCGACCCGAGCCCGACAGTCCGGATGCGTGCCGCAGAGCTCTTCGCGCGCGAGCCGCTTCTCCGGCTGCCGGTGGCCGACTGTCTGGCGCTACTGCAGGAGGAGAGATGGACCGAAACGCGCGGTTCGCTCATCCGTATTCTGGCCCGCGGAGCAGAGCTGAGCGCAGCGCTTCCCGAGGGGCTTGTGGCCTGGGTGGCGGGCACAACGGAGCGGGAGCGGCTCGCCTTTCTCGCCGACTACCGACCCACGCTGGAGGTAGCGGACGACGGCTGGCTGGCACTCGATTCAATCACCCAGGAGGAGCCTTCCGCACGGCGAGCGCTCCTCTTCGCTATGGGCCGGCAGCTGACCGAAGCGCAGCGGCGATTTGCAGAGCGGGTGACCGCCGACAGACTCGAAGCAGACGAGGTTCGGCTGGCAGCAGCGACCGTGCTGGCGCGGTCGGGCGTGCCTTCGTGGCAGGCCGCAGCATCGGCGCTTCTGTCCTCCGAGAGCGCAGCGGCCGCGCAACGCGCGGCCGAGCTCCTCTGCGCATGGACAGCCGAAACGGCGCGCGGTGAGCTCGCCGATGTGACGCGCTACCCTTCGCCCTACGCGTTGGTCACCACGACGCTTCAGACCTGCAAAGGCCCGAGCGGTGAACCCGCAGCGGCCAAGCCGCCGGTTCGGCGCTAGCCCTCGACGAGCGCTGCGGGAAGCGGACGCCGCTCGTAGGGAACGATGGGGTTGCGGAGGTCGCGACAGTAGGGGTTCACGCAGGTGGGACAACGGAGCGAATACTGGCGCGAGCAGGCCAGGCCGCTGTCGATGTGCTTCTTTACGATGTCGGCCATGGCGTCGAGGAAGCGGGGCGCGTCGTTGAGCGCGGGCGCCCGCTCGAAGCGGAGCAGACCGACCTCATGGGCCAACTCCGCATACTCGATGTCGATCTCGGAGAGCGTCTCGATGTGGTCGCTGGTGAAGGCGATCGGGACGGTGAGTACCCGCTTCACGCCACGCGCGGCGAGGCCGCGGATGGTCGTGTCGGTCGCGGGCCCGAGCCATCGCACAGGGCCCACCGCCGACTGCCAGCAGAGGATGTACTCGTTCTGGCGGCCGAGCTTGTCCATCACTGCCGAGACGGTGGCTGCGACCTCGGGCGGATAGGCATCGCCGCGGTCGACGACATCGACGGGGAGCGAGTGTGCAGAGAAGAGGATGACCGTGTCTTTGCGCTCCTCCTCGGAGAAGCGGGCGAGGCCTTCGCGGACCGCATCGGTCATGGCCTCGACGAAGCCGTCGTGGAGTGGCCAGCGGTCGATGACGCTCCATTGGAAGGCGTCGGCGGTGCCGGTGCGATCGGCCGCACGCCAGAGGTCGTTGAGGCTCGAGCCGGTGGTCGCGCAGGAGAAGTGGGGATACTGGGTGAAGGCGATGGCGCGGGTCACGCCGTCGGCCTTCATCGCGCGGAGCGCATCGTCTGCGAAGGGCGGCGCATAGCGGAAGGAGACGTAGAACTTGTGGGGCGCCGTCTCGGGCGAGAGCTGGTCCAAACGTTCGCACATGCCGCGCCCCTGTGTCTCCGTCCAGCGCAGGATGGGCGAGCCGCCGCCGATGCCGGCGTAGAGCCGCTTGACCTTGGGTGTGCGGCGCGAGGCGATGAAGGGGCCAAGCCAGCGCTGCAGCGGGAGCTTGATGATCTCGCGGTCGGCAAAAAGCCGCTGCAGGAATCCTCCTACCTGCTCGAGGTCGGCGGGGCCGCCGAGGTTGAGGAGGACGATGGCGGTCGGGGGACGGGTGGTGCTCATGGGGCCTTCCTTCGGTCGAATGCCTGCGCGCGGCGGATGGCACGGAGGGCCATGTCGGGCGCAGTCTCCTTCATGATGCCATGACCGAGGTTGAAGATGTGCGCGCCACCCAGACCTTCGTGCAGAACGCGGTCGACCGCCGCGTCGATGGTCTCGCCGGCGCCAAGGAGCTCGGCCGGGTCGAGGTTGCCTTGAATCGCGCGCGTGCCGAAGGCCTTGCGGGCGACGGAGAGCGGGTGGCGCCAGTCTACGCTGACGGCCTCACAGGGCAGCGCAGCGATCTCGGTCCAGAGGTGGGCAGCGTCGACCGCCAGCATGATGCGGGGCACAC
Organism: uncultured delta proteobacterium; assembly: GCA_903912275.1. Lineage (GTDB taxonomy): Bacteria > Myxococcota_A > Bradymonadia > REDH01 > REDH01 > CAIWGR01. The sequence continues at coordinate 4,453 of CAIWGR010000155.1, read as the reverse complement.
CCATCGCGCCCACCGCCTCGAGGATGCGGCGATTCGCCGGCGCTGCGAAGCGGCGGTAGGTCTCGGCGTCGAGCAGCCCTGCCCACGAGTCGAAGAGCTGCACCGCCTGCGCACCTGCCTCGACCTGCATGCAGAGGTAGCGGGCGGTGAGCGTCGCCAACTTGTCGAAGAGCATCTGGGCGGCCTCGGGGTCGGACTTCATGAGCCCGCGCATGCGACCGTAGTCTTTGCTTCCGGCTCCCTCGACCAGGTAACAGCCGAGCGTGAATGGCGCGCCCGCAAAGCCGATGACTGGCACGGGCGATGCGGCCCTAAGCCCCTTCAGGATCGTGCCGACGAAGGGCGCAATCTCGCCCTGCTCCGGCACCCGCAACGCCTCGATCGCGGCGCGGCTCCGCAGTGGCTCGGCAACCACCGGGCCGGGCTTGAAGGCGACCTCGACGCCCATGTCGGGCAGCGGCGTCATGATGTCGGAGAAGAGGATGGCAGCATCCACACCCAGCCGCCGGATGGGCTGCAGCGTGACCTCGATGGCGAGCTCGGGCTCACGCATCATGGTCCAGAAGCCATGCTTCTCCTTGAGCGCCATATACTCCGGCAGGTAGCGACCGGCCTGACGCATGAACCAGACGGGAGCAGTTGCGGTGTCTTCGCCGGCGAGCGCGCGGAGGAAGAGAGGGGTTTCGGTCACGAAGAGCTCCAGAGAGAGGCGACGGGCAGCTAGGCGCCGCGCACAAAGAAGAGGAAGGCCATCTGCGGGCGGCGAACGCCCGGCTCCTTCACGTAGTCGATTCGGTCCAGCAGCCAGCCCTCGGCGGCCGCCTCGTTCACGCGAAGCTGCAGCGCCTCCTCGGTGACGGAGAGCAGCTCGACGACCTTGTACCGGGGCGGCTCCATCAGTGGTGCTCAGCGAGCCAGCGGGCCGCGTCGAGCGCAGCGTAGGTGAGGATGCCGTCTGCGCCGGCCCGCTTGAAGCAGAGCAGCGACTCGAGCACCGCAGCGCGCTCGTCGAGCCAGCCGTTGGCCGCCGCGGCCTTGAGCATCGCGTACTCACCGCTCACCTGGTAGGCGTAGGTGGGAGCGCCAAACCGCTCCTTCGCGCGGCGGACGATGTCGAGATAGGGCATGCCCGGTTTGACCATCACCATGTCGGCGCCCTCATCGAGGTCGAGCCCGATTTCGCGGAGCGCCTCATCGCTGTTGGCGGGGTCCATCTGGTAGCTCTTCTTGTCTGCTCCGCCGAGGCTGGCCGCAGAGCCGACGGCGTCGCGGAAGGGACCGTAGAAGCAGGAGGCATACTTGGCGGAGTAGGCCAAGATGCGGGTGTTCACGAATCCCGCCAGCTCAAGCGCGAGCCGGATTTCGCCGATGCGGCCATCCATCATGTCGGAGGGCGCGACAACATCTGCGCCCGCCTCCGCGTGCGAGAGCGCCTGCAGTTTGAGCACGTCGATGGTCTGATCGTTGATGACGTAGTGGTGCTCGTCGATGAGCCCGTCCTGCCCGTGGATCGTGTAGGGGTCGAGGGCCACATCGGTGATGACGCCGAGCGTGGGGATGGCCGCCTTGAGCGCGCGCACGGCCCGCTGCACAAGCCCGTCCGCGTTGTGCGACTCGGCCGCGAATTCGTCCTTCTTGGAGGCCTCGATGACCGGGAAGATGGCCACCGCGGGGATGCCGAGCCGATGGGCCTCGGCAGCGCGCTCGACCAGCAGGTCGATGGAGAGCCGGAAGACGCCAGGCATGGAGGAGATGGTCGCCTCCGTGCGCTCCCCCTCCGTCACAAACATGGGGTAGATGAGGTCGTCGGCGGTCAGGCGGTTCTCCCGCATCAGCCGGCGGGAGAAGTCGTCGCGACGCATGCGGCGCATGCGGATCATGGGGAAGGAGCCGCTCATTCGTTCTCTCCGTGTTGAGGGCCCAACAGGACCGACGCCGCGGCGTCTACCAACCGCTCCGTGGAGGCGCCAGAGGCGACCGTCAGACGCGTGACGCCGAGCAGCCGCGCACGCTCCGCCGTTCGCTCGCCAATGACGAAGAAGGGCAGCGCGAGCCAGGCGTTGCGGCCTTCGGCTGGCAGCGCGGTGACAAAGGCTTCGAGGCGGTTCGCGGAGGTCGCGACGATGCCGGAAATCTCTTCGGGACGGAGCGCGGAGAGGCTCGCGGCGAGCGACGCGACGGGAACTGCGGCGTAGGTCTCCAGCCGCACCACCTGTCGCCCGAGCGATGCGAGAAGCTCCTGCGGCGCGGCGGCGGCCTCGCGCGCAACTGCGAAGATGAGACGGCCCGACACAGGCGATACCGCGAGCTGCTCGGCCAGTCCGTAGGCATCCGAGTCGCCCGTGTGGGTTACCACAAAGCCGCAACGGATTGCCTCTGCCGCCGTCGCGGAACCAACCGCAGCGACAGGCGTCGAGGGCGCGCTGCTGCCCAGCGACAGACAGAGGTTCTGCCAAGCACGGACGCCGCGGCGTGAGGTCAGCACCACGACATCCTCGGCGTTCAGCGAAGCCGCGAGCGCAGCAGCATCGGCGCTCTGCTGCCAGCTCTCCTCGTAGCGGAGCACCTCCAGCGGAAGCCCCGTGAGCGCCGCCGCGTCGAGCGCCTCCAACATCGTTCGGGCCTCTTCCGGCGCACGGAGGCAGAGCAGCGTGGGCCGCCGCTGCGGCAGTGCGCCGCTACGCTCCATCGATGCGGCCAGGACGGCCGTCGCGGGCACGATGCCGCTCGAGGATGTTCTCGCCGAGCCGGCGTCCCAGCTCTTCGGCCTGCGCTGCGGGATCGTCGCGGAGGATGACCATGCGGCTGCCCTCGGTGGTCCAACCGTCCTCGTCCATCAGCCGAGCTTCGATTCGGAGCCCATCGCCGCTCCGCGTTGCGAAGGCGCCGAAGGGTGTCTTGCAGTCGCCACCAACCGCCAACATGCAGGCCCGCTCCGCGAGCGCGAAGAGGCGGGCCTCGCTGTCGTCGAGCGGTGCGAGCAGCGCCCGCGTCTCGGCGTCGTCGCTCCGCGCCTGGATGCCGAGGATGCCCTGGCTGGGCGCCGGCAGCGAGACCTCGACTCCGAGCCGCTCCCAGTGGAGGCCGTCGAGGAGTCCGAGGCGGCTGAGTCCAGCCTCGGCGAGCACCACGGCATCGAGGCCATCGTCGCCCGAGAGCTTGGAGAGGCGCGTGCCAACATTGCCGCGGATGCCAACAATCGCGAGGTCTGCGCGGTGGCGCAGCAGCTGCATGCTCCGCCGGATGGAGCCGGTGCCGATGCGGGCGCCTTCGGGGAGTGTCGCGAGCGTCATGCCAGCATGCCGAAAGACCATCACATCGAAGGGCTCTGCGCGGGTCGGGAAGGCGTCGAGCACCAGCCCCTCGGGCTGCGCTCCGGGCATGTCTTTGAGGCTGTGGACGGCGAAGTCGATGCGGCCGTCGAGCATGGCCTCCTCGAGCTCCTTGATGAAGAGTCCCTTGCCGCCAATCTCGATGAGCGGGCGGTCGAGCACGCGGTCGCCCTCTGTCTTGATGACGACCCGCTCAATGGTCAGCCCCGGGTGCGCCGCAAGCAGCAGTTCGGTGATGTGGTCCGCCTGCCAGAGCGCGAGCGGGCTGCCACGGGTGCCGAGTCGAAGAAGCTGCTTCATCCTTCCTGCTCTCCTTCGTTCGCAGCACCGGCCGGCTGGGCGTCGCCGGGGTCATGGAGCCCGAAGAGGCGCGAGGTGGCCATCATGAGCTGCTGGTCGGAGGCGCTGGCCGTGGAGGAGCGGAGCGCAACCGTTGGACCGTGGAGCAGCTTTGCGATGAGCTGGTTGCCAAAGCGGTGGAGCAGTTCGCGCTGCTCGGGCGGCAGCGACGGGTGGGCGCGCAGGATCCGCTCGACCTCCGACTCCTTCGTCGCGTTGAAGTGGTTGCGCAGCTCCACGATGGTCGGCACCACACTGTGCTCGGCGAACCAGCGCTCCATCTGCGCCACCTCCTCCGTCACAATCCGCTCGCCGGCGATCGCCTCCGCGCGCCGCGTCGAGAGGTTGGCATCGACCACCTTCTCGAGGTCATCGATGTCGAAGACATAGACATTCTGGAGCTGGTCGCAGGCTGGATCGATGTCGCGCGGAACGGCGATATCGATGAAAAAGAGGGGCCGGTACTTGCGCCTGACGACGACCTCACGCACCAGCTCGGCCTTGACTACGAAGCCGGCTGCGCCCGTCGAGGAGATGACGATGTCGGCCTCCTCGAGGAGCTGCCCGAGCGCCTCGAAGCCGTGCGCCTTGCCGCCCAGTTCGGCGGCCAGCGCCTGCGCCCGCTCCACGCTCCGGTTGCAGATGTCGACCTGGCCGGCACCGGCCTGAACGAGCTGCTTGGCTGCAAGCGCGCCCATCTTGCCCGCGCCGATGACCAGCACACGGCGGCCGTCGATGCGACCAAAGACCTTCCGCGCCAGCTCCACGGCTGCGTAGCTGAT